>NZ_PMZU01000028.1 GCF_003170075.1 Methanoregula sp. | reverse complement strand
ACGGGAGGCATCGCAACCGGGGGGTATGGGGACATCATCCCCCATTCTCTCCAACCACAAACCCTTCAACCCCTGGCTTTTTCTCTCAGAATAAAGAGGGTTACAAAAATATAGGGAAATTTGTTGTTTCTCGCCAAGGAGATTATATTTTCTTGGATACATCTCCTTTCAACATGTATTTCACGAGCATGAATATCACCAGTGCAATGATGATGAAATTTATCAGAGCACCGGCAAAATCACCCGGCATAAATTTGATCGGCCCTAACTGAAGGACTGCACTCTGCCAGTCCCCGCCAGGAATAAGAACCCCGACAAATGGCATGATAATATCTTTCACCAGTGCCGTGACCAGCGTCGATGCTGCCGAGCCGATGACAAATGCGACAGCAAGACCGATGACCTGGTATTTGTTCAGGAATTCCATGAACTCTGCGCTGAACCCCTGTGCACCTTTGCGAAGGTCCATGACGCCTCCTTTGAGGTCTTTATCTTTCCCCTCAGTCTTCTTTTCGTCCATTGTATACCTCATCCGGGACGCAAACATCCCTGCATTTTGTTGATGTGTTTACCCATATTATTATTTGTATGTCCTGTTTTTCAATAAAATGTAAAATGTCATGACATGCCACCCCTCACCCGGCAGGAAGGCATTATGCGGGACGGGCACAGATATCCGTATGCATAAAAAACACTGTGCAGGAGCCTGTCATGACCGATACCGGACGTGAAGACTTAAAGGAAAAAGTGCTCAACGTAAACGATCTCATCGCCTACCAGACCGGCACCGTCGCGAGCCGGATGGTAGTCTTTAAAAAAGCCGGCACGATCACGGTTTTCTCCTTTGATGCGGGAGAAGGCCTCTCCGAGCATACGGCTCCCTTCGACGCGGTGCTCATGGTGACCGATGGCAGTGCCGAAGTGCAGATCAATAAAAAGCCCTTCACGGTCGGGACCGGCGAGATGATCATCATGCCAGCCAACAAACCTCACGCGGTCTTCGCGCACGAGCGGTTCCGGATGATCCTCACGATGATCCGCGAGTGAACACGGCCGATCTTTTTTTGCCATATCCGTGCAGGTCACTCCACGATGGTGATGATCGCCGCCGGACAGAGATCGGCGGCATCGCGTGCGCAGTCGATAGTATCGGGAAGTATGATGCTGGTCGCGGGATCTCCCTTCTCCTGGTACTCGGGAACTATCTCGCTGAACGAATCTTCCGCATTCTGGACAAAAAGTATCGGGCACGTGTCCCAGCACGAACCGCAGCTTACGCACTGCATCCGATCGATCGTTACCTTCATGTGATCCCCATAAATGTACTCACTCCTGCATGTTGGTGTCCGGCGCAATAAATATTCCACCCGTACCAAGCTGTCCCCTTCATAACTGTTATAAGCACAAAAAGAGAGATGCCGGACAAAGAAACCCTGTCCTGAAGGGAGGTCTTTCCGGTGCCGGAACCAGTGAAGAAAAAAGCGGACCTGAAAATTACCGGTATGCACTGCGCCACCTGTGCCGTTACCGTGGAAGAAGCGCTTGCAAATGTAAAAAACGTCACAAAGGCGCAGGTGAACTTCGGGACTGAGACCGCCCGTGTGGAGTTCGATCCTTCTAAAGTCTCAATTACCGATCTCGAAAAAGCTGTCCGCGACGCGGGCTATGAAGTAACCAATCGTGACGTGGTGCTCAAAGTCGGCGGCATGATGTGCGCCACCTGTGTCCAGACCATCGAGGCGGGTCTCCGGGCCCTGCCGGGGGTCGTCGCCGCGAACGTGAACCTCGGAAACGAGCAGGCCTATGTCACCTACAACCCGTCCCTTGCCTCGGTCGAGGACATGAAACGGGCAATCGAGGACGACGGGTACCAGTACCTCGGCATAGCCGGGCAGGTCAGCGACGAGGCGGAAAAAGCGGCACGGGACGCCGACCTGCACGACAAGCTGCTGCGGTTTTCCATCGGGTTTGCGGTCAGCATTCCGCTCATGATCGCAATGTGGGTGCCGCTTGGGATCTCCATGCAGGCACTCGGGTATTTCATGCTCGTCGTCTCGACACCGGTCTTCTTCTACGTTGCATACCCCATCTTCAAAGCCGCATGGACGACACTTAAGAACAGGACTCTTTCCATGGATGTGATGTACGCAATGGGTACCGGCGTTGCATATGTCGCAAGCGTGCTGGGCACGTTCTCGGTCGTGCTTACGAGCGACTACATGTTCTACGATACGGCGATCATGCTCGCCGCTTTTCTGATGCTCGGGCGGTACCTTGAAGCGCGGGCAAAGGGCCGGACCTCCGATGCAATTAAGAAACTGGCCAAGCTCCAGGCAAAGACTGCAACGATCATCCGTGACGGGAAAGAGATCGAGGTTGCCATCGAGGATCTCGTAGTCGGTGACATCGTGATCGTAAAACCCGGCAGCAGGATCCCTGTGGACGGCGAGGTCGTAACCGGCGAGAGTTACGTGGACGAGGCGATGATCACCGGGGAACCGATCCCGCCTTTAAAGGCCAAAGGGAGCCGGGTGGTCGGCGGCACAGTCAGCACGAACGGTGTCCTCTCGGTCAGGGCGACAAAGATCGGGAAAGAGACCGTGCTTGCGCAGATCATCAAACTCGTCGAAGATGCGCAAGGGTCAAAGCCGCCCGTCCAGCGGATCGCGGATGTTGCGGTCACGTACTTCATCCCGGCCGTCCTTCTCATCGCCGCTGCTGCGTTCATTGTGTGGTACTTCGTGCTCAATGCGACCCTGCTCTTTAGTCTCACGGCCCTCATCTCTGTGCTCGTAGTCGCCTGCCCGTGTGCGCTCGGCCTTGCTACGCCGACGGCAGTGACGGTGGGGATTGGCCGGGGGGCGGAACTTGGGATCCTCATCAAAAACGGCGAGGCGCTCGAACTTGCAGAGAAGGTCACGACCGTGATCTTCGACAAGACCGGTACGCTCACCCGGGGGAAACCGGAGGTGACCGATATCGCGGCAACCGGCGTCACTGAAGAGACGCTTCTCTCTCTTGCCGCAGCAGTCGAGAAGAACTCGGACCACCCGCTCGCTCAGGCTGTTGTCCACGCTGCGCAGGCAAAGGGTATCGCAATCGGAGAGGTGGAGAAGTTTGACACCCTGGGCGGCAAAGGAGTCCGTGCGCTTGTGCTCGGCGAAGAGGTGCTCTTGGGCAACCGCACGCTTATGCAGGAAAACGGCATCGCGCTTCCCGAAGGCATGGACGCAAAGATCCGCACATTCGAACAGGACGGCAAGACCGCGATCCTCGTCGCTATCGGCCACGAGCCCGCAGGCATCATCGCAATCGCGGATACACTTAAGGAGACCAGCGCTGAAGCGGTCCGGCGCTTAAAAGCCCACGGGATCGCCGTTGTCATGGTGACCGGGGACAACCGGCGCACGGCAGAAGCCATCGCCCGCACAATCGGGATCGACAGGGTGGTAGCCGAAGTCCTCCCGGGAGGAAAAGCCGCGGAAGTAAAAGCCATGCAGGACCGGGGAGAACGTGTTGCATTTGTCGGCGACGGGATCAACGATGCCCCGGCGCTTGCTCAGGCAGACGTGGGGATCGCGATCGGGAGCGGGACTGATATCGCCATCGAAAGTGGGGAGATTGTCCTTGTGCGGGACGACCTGCTCGATGCCGTGGCGGCGCTCGAACTCTCTAAAAAAGTGATGGGCAGGATCAAAGAGAACATTTTCTGGGCATTTGCCTACAACGCAGTCCTGATCCCGGTGGGCGCCGGTATCCTCTACCCGTTCTTCGGCTTTGTGTTCAGGCCTGAACTTGCCGCCCTTGCGATGGCTGCAAGTTCGGTAACCGTCGTGACCCTCTCCCTCCTCCTCAAAGGGTATATACCGGAAGCAAAGAAAAAAGATCAATTGGTGATGAAGGAATGGCAATCGACCCGATCTGCAAGATGACCGTTGACGAGAAGACGGCAAGGTTCACGAGCGAGTACAAAGGAAAGAGATATTACTTCTGCGCCCCGGGCTGCAAGAAGAAATTCGAGGCTGATCCCGCGAAATACGCGTGACGACCCGGGAGGAAACCGGGCACACTCCCCCGTGCAATTATGTAAATCTTCCCAATTTTCCCGTTTTTTAACTGAATATTGAATAACCTTGATATACAAACGACGGCAACTTTTCTTTAGTGTATCTGAATCGCCGGCATTACATAGGATAACGTGAACTGAGGCAAATACATGGCGTTTTTCTTAATCAGTCCTGACATCTATGCCTGGGTCATCCTGCCGGTGCTCATCTTCCTTGCGCAGGTAGCAAACGTCTGCATGGAGACACTCCGGATCGTCTTTCTCTCCAAGGGGATCAAGTACCTCGCACCCATTATCGCATTCTTTGAGATCATTATCTGGCTGCTTGCCATCGTCGGTGTGATGAGCAACCTGTCCAACATCGCGAACTTCTTCGCCTATGCCTTCGGGTTTGCGCTGGGCACGTATGTGGGTCTCGTCATTGAAGAGAGGCTCTCAATCGGCATGGTGATCATGCGCATTATCACTACTGATGGAACAGGAGAAGAGATCACGGGGTTTTTACAGGCTGAACATTATGGCACCACCAGTCTTGATGCAAAAGGAGCGCGTGGAGGCGTCAAAATGATCATTTCCCTTGTGAACCGCGACGATGTCCCACGGATCACCCGGCACATCGAGGAGACGAATCCTGATGCATTCTTCTCCATTGAAGATGTGCGGTACGTCAACCAGGGAGTTTTCCGCCCCAGAAAACAGAATCCGTTCACCGGGCTTTTACATACTCTTGCAAAACAGCGGAAAAAAACATAAAAAAATCAAGGTCCGGCTGCCTGTCACCGGGATCACGCTGTTCCGGAGGTTTTCTCTCTCCTTTTTTTCGCTGACACCATAAAAAACGACACCGGTGATCCTTTGTCACCTCCGAAACCATTATTAAAAAACAAACCAATCTCATCGCAGACAGGAGGTTTTCCGTATGTTATCAAAAACCATGGAAGATGCATTGAACCGGCAGGTCAACCGCGAGCTCTACTCATCGTACCTTTACCTTGGCATGTCTGCCTGGTTTGAGACGCTCAATCTCAAGGGGTTTGCCGGCTGGATGATGATCCAGGCAAAGGAGGAACGGGCCCATGCAATGAAGTTCTACGATTATATCATTGCACGACAGGGAAAAGTCGTCCTTGATACCATCGAGGCACCCAAGGCAAAGTGGTCCTCGGCCGGCAAGGTTTTTGAAGAAGTGTATGCGCACGAACAGAAGGTGACCGGCATGATAAACAACCTTGTTGACATTGCCATAAGGGAAAAAGATCATGCAACCTTCGAAGTGCTCCAGTGGTTTGTGAAGGAACAGGTTGAGGAGGAGGCAAATGCCGTCATGATCTGCGAAAAGATCAAAACCATCGGCGATACTCCCGGGCACCTCTTCTGTCTCGATCACGAACTTTCAAAACGAAAATAAGGATACATTCTTTTTTATCTTTTGTCGTCATATAAACGAAATAACGGTCAGAAATGCTTTCAGTCCTTGTCATTGACGATGAGGAGGAAGTGCTCAGCGTCACGCGCCTGTTCCTGGAACGGTTCGGGAATATGAAGGTCCGGACCGCCGGATCCACCAAAGAATCGCTGGTCCTCTTAAACGACCAGGCATTCGATGCGATCATCGTCGATTACGATATGCCGGAGATCAACGGCATCGAATTTTTAAAGATCCTCCGGTCAAAAGGTGACTTGACGCCGGTCATTATTTTTACCGGGGCGGGGGGGGAATATACCGCCATCGAGGCGCTCAACAACGGCGCAAACTTTTACTTAAAAAAAGGTGAGGATATCCAGCCGCAGCTCCGCGAGATGGCGGATATGATCCGGCGGGCTGTTGAAGGAAAAACGGCCGGGAGGGGCATCGGGACCACGCAGAAACTCTTGAGCGATGCCGTCCACTTCTTCCGCGAGCCGGCATTTGCAATCGACCGGGATGGTAAGGTGATCGCATGGAACGACGGCATGGCGGCTCTCTCCGGTGTGGGTGCCGGGGACATGATCGGGAAAAAAGACTACGAGTATGCCGTCCCCTTCTTCGGGCGCAAGATGCCGATGCTTATGGACATGGTCTTTGAAGACCCCGCGATAATCCGGCAGAACAATTATTCGATCATTGCGCAGGAGCAGGGAACGATTACCGCGTGGACTAAATCTACCGGCACTGATGGCGGTGAGCAGATCCTGTGGATGAAGGCAACCCCCCTCTTTGACGGGCGCGGGATCTTTATTGGCATCATCGGGGCGATCCGCGACATTACCCATACTGTCGGTACAGTCCTGGTAAACCCGCAGGCATCCAAAGGAGCCGGGCCGGAAAAAACCGGGGTTCCCACGGGACAGGGAAAGATGTTTGACCGCTTGCTCGGCAGATCAAAGGCAAACTACATGGAAGGTCTCCGGCTCTATTACCGGGAAGGGCGGTACGAGGATGCAATTGCCGCCTTTGACCGTGCGCTTGAGATCGATCCTTCGCATGCCTTTGCATGGCACGACCGTGCCGTGTGTCTCCGTGCGCTTGAGCGGAACGAGGAGGCGCTTGCGTCCGTTACAAAAGCGCTGGAGCTTGCACCGGCTGACGAAGAGATCCTCTCTACCTGTGCCGAGACGCTCCAGAAGATCGGGATCCTCATGAATGATGACAAAATCCTCTCGGCAGCGGTGGACGCCTTCAACCGGCTGCTGGAGAAGAACCCGGAGAATGCCGATGCCTGGAACAACATGGGTATCTGCGTACAGGAGATGAACCGGGATGACCTGGCGCGCCAGTACTTCGATCGGGCGCGGGACCTCAAGAAGTTTAAAAAGGACCGGGTCCGGAAGCGCAACCTCGAAACCATAGTCTGACCGGACACGAATTATAGATACATGTGCGTGACAATAATCGATCGGGGATGATCCGGAAATGAAAAGCACAGTCTGGTTTGCCAGCCTCCGGGCACGATCGAATGATGAGAATACCGAGGCAAAGATCAGGCGGCTTTTTGATGCCGCCGGTTTTTCGTCCTGTATCCATAAGCGGGATCGTACGGCGATTAAGCTACATTTCGGGGAGCGGGGTAGTGATGCATATATCAGTCCTGTCTTTGTCCGGCAGGTCGTGGAGAAGGTAAAAGAGGCGGGTGCCCTGCCGTTTGTGACGGATACGAACACGCTCTATCTCGGGAGCCGTTCAAATGCGGTCGACCATATCACAACTGCGGTGCTCCATGGGTTCGATTACGCGGTGATCGGGGCGCCGGTGATCATTGCGGACGGGCTCTGCGGGAAAAACGTTGCCAGGGTCACCATCAAAAAGAAGCACTTTAAAACGGTCACAATCGCCGGCGACATTGTTGCGGCGGACAGCATGATCGTGATGACCCATTTCAAGGGGCACGAGGTGGCTGGGTTTGGCGGGGCGCTCAAGAACCTCGCGATGGGATGTGCACCTCCTGCGGGGAAACGGGCGCAGCACCAGGCAAAGCCGTTCCCGATCCGGGCACTCTGTATCGGGTGCGGAAAGTGTGTTGCGGTCTGCCCGAAGTCGGCGATCACACTTGTCAAGAAAAAATCTACCTTTGACCCGAACCTCTGCATCGGCTGCTTCGAGTGTATGACCGTCTGCCCGTCGCATGCGATCGATATCGACTGGGAGACCGAGATCCCGCTCTTTACCGAGCGGCTGATTGAGTACGCGTACGGGGCGGTGCAGGGTAAAGAGGGAAAGGTCGGCTACCTTAGTTTCCTCACCCGGATCACACCGGACTGCGACTGCACTCCGTGGAGCGATGCCTCGATCGTCCCGGACATCGGTATCCTTGCCTCAACAGACCCGGTGGCGATTGATGCGGCGGCCTGCGATCTGGTGAACCAGCAGCAGGGGTATGCGGAGTCGTTCCTTTCCACCCATCACCCCCCGGGTGAGGATAAGTTTTCCGGGATGCGGCCGAACACGGACGGCAAGCGCCAGCTGCAGTACGCGGAAGAACTGGGTATGGGCAGCCGCAATTACAAACTGGTCCGGCTCTGAACTTTTTTTATCACAGTTTTTTCGGGCAGGTTTTTCCAGAGTATTTTCCCCAAGGGTTCATGGGTTTTTAGCCTCCTCAAGGTCCGCTCGTTCTTATGTAAGGGATGGGGTGAGACCCACTTGAAAAAAGAAGAGGGAGGGGGGTGGGGGTACCCCCATTTTGAAAGACTCAACTGCTGGGTCGCCCCCGCGGTGGATCAGGACAACCGGGAAAAATGCTGACAGAAACAAGAAGTTTCACTGGTTGCAGTAATGTGCACATGCATGCAACAAACAATATCGCTATTCTTACGATGTAAAACAGGTGCCGTAATTTACACTTTGCACTAAAAAAACATGGCAGCGCCCTCTTCAGCTGTTTACGTTCCATCAACGTTATCGAATCGTTGCAAAAGACAGGGTGCACCTGGGTTGCGGCTGCCAGGAGTTACCCTCCCTGCATAAAAAATTTCATCCCCCGGCGCCTCTATCTGCATATATGCATCTTACCTGGCTTGGCCATTCATGCGTGTTACTTTCGGGCACACAAAAAGTCCTGATCGATCCCTTCGTGCCTGAAGGCAGTGTCGCATCCACGTGCCCGGATATCGTTGCGGTCACCCACGGGCACCACGATCATCTTGGTGAGGTGGTGGCACTTGGAAAAACCGTGGTCGCCATCAGTGAGATTGCCCGTTACCTCGAGGCCAGGGGCGTCCCAGCCGAAGGGATGAACCTCGGGGGGACGATCACCGTTGGCGGGGTCTCCTTTACCATGACTCCTGCAGTGCATTCAGCCGGGATCGACTCGGCCGCAGGCAACCTTCCCGGTGGTGCCGCAGCAGGTTACGTGATCCGGATGGACGGCGTTTCAGTGTACCACGCGGGAGACACCGCGCTTTTCTCGGATATGAAACTGATCGGGGAATTGTATCATCCCGATATCGCGCTCCTTCCCATTGGTGGGAGATATACGATGGGGACAAGGGAAGCGATGATGGCGGCAAATTTTATCGGGGCAAAGACCGTGATACCGATCCACTACAATACCTGGGACCGGATTGCGGCAGACCCGGTGCCGTTCAAAACAGCCCTCGAACGGACAACGGATCTGACGGTAAAGATCCTCAGCCCCGGTGAGAGTATAGAGGTGACCCCCTCATAATGATCAATTAAAAAAATGTGTCTTTCACCGTTGTATGCATACAATATTACAGGCGCGGACGATTCGCTCTATCCTGTGAACCGGTACTTCCAGAAGTTTTTAAGCATTTAACTGAGAACTACACTCGATTGAAATGAAAAACCAACGGCCGCATCTCCACGACATCGATCTCAAAACTATCGCGTGGCATGCGATGGAAAAATACGGTTTTGAACCACGGTTTCCCCAGAATGTGATGGATGAAGTCAACGCGATGCAGGAGCGGACCTTTTTTGATATACCAAAGGACATGCGCGACCTTCGCACGCTCCTGTGGTCATCGATTGATAATCACGATTCACAGGATCTCGATCAGCTTGAATACTGCGAGCGCAATCCTGACGGCACGATCCGGGTTCAGGTCGCCATCGCAGACGTCGACTCCTATGTACAAAAGCGGTCACCCACAGATGAGTATGCGGCCCACAACGGGACCTCGGTCTATACCGGCGTCCTCACCTTTCCCATGCTGCCCGACCGGCTCTCCCACGGGATCACCTCGCTCCTGCAGGGAAAAGACAGACTGGCCGTTATTATTGAGTTTTTAGTCCACCCTGACGGGAGTTTCTCCCCCGGAGATGTATACCGGGCACTGGTCCGCAACAAGGCAAAACTCGTGTACGAGACTGTGGGAGAGTGGCTGGAGGGTACAGGCCCCCTCCCGAAGGGCATACAGGATGTCCCGGGACTCGAAGAGCAGCTCCGTCTCCAGAACGAAGCGGCGCAAATTCTGCGGAAATATCGCCGTGACGAGGGAGCACTTGAGTTTGATACCGTAGAGCCCGAAGTGGTCATGGAAAACGGCGAGGTAAGGGGGCTTGTTGCCCTGACACCGAACCCGGCCCGGGCCTTAATTGAGGAGTTTATGGTCGCGGCAAATGGGACGATGGTCGCCCGGTTGGGTGCTGCCGGTGTGCCTATGATCCAGAGAGTCGTAAAGACGCCAAGGAACTGGGCCGGCATCATCCTTACTGCTGCCACCTTCGGGGAGACCCTGCCGGAGAAGCCAGATGCAAAAGCGCTTGCAAAATTCCTCATAAAGGAAAAAACCGCGGATCCTCTTCATTTTCCCGACCTGTCCCTTGCCGTGATAAAACTGATGGGGCCCGGCGAGTACATGATGCTTGAACCGGGTGCTACGCCGGTCGGTCACTTTGCCCTCGCGGTCATCGATTACACACATGCGACGGCACCGAACCGGCGCTACGTGGATATCATCAACCAGCGCCAGGCAAAAGCGATCCTGATGGGGAAACCCGGTCCTTATTCAGCAGCAGATCTCTCCGATCAGGCCCTGTGGCTGACCGACCGGGAGAAAGCGTCAAAGAAGGTCAAACGGTTCATGCGGAAGTCCGTTGCTGCCCTGCTGCTTGAGGACAGTATCGGCAAGACCTTCGACGCCCTTGTGACCGGCGCAGCGGACAAGGGAACCTATGTCAGGCTGCTTACACCACCGGCCGAAGGCCGGGTCGTGAAGGGCGAGCAGGGACTTAATGTCGGCCAGAAAGTGCGTGTCCGGCTTATAAAGACCGACCCGTATAACGGGTTTATCGATTTCGAATGCATCAGCCGGGAAAAAATGGCATAATGTAAGGGGATATTCCCGAAATTTCTTCTGGTAACCGGAAACGATCATCCTCTATTATAAAAAGGAGGCGAACCCCGGGGGTGGCAAAGGAACTGCCTTACAGGTCCCGGCCCCGCGATCTCCTCTTTTTGCCCCTGGACCGTCCTCCTGCATGAAGAACAAGTGCACTGATGACAAGTACCAGTATCACAACTCCGATCAGGAGTAATATCCATGACGGTAATCCTTCAGATCCCTGTGGGGCTATTGTCTCGGCTGCGGTCTGTGTCTCTGTCGGCTGTACGGTGGTGGTATTCTGAGTGAGGGAGATCGTTGTGGAAACGGGAGTCGGGGTCGCCGTTTCGACCGGTTCAGAAACGGTAATATACCCCGGCTGGGTGGTGGTGGTGTAACCTCCCGTGTTTACTGTCATCAGACTGACAGTATAGGTACCGCTTTTTATGTAGGTATGCGAGGGGTTCTGCTCGGTATTCAGAATTCCATCACCAAACGACCACTGCCATCCGGTCGGAGAATTTGTTGAGGTGTCCGTGAACTGGACGGTGAGCGGAGCGGATCCTGATTGTCTGTCAGAGGTAAACGAGGCAACGGGGGAGGGTGCGACGTTCGTGACCGTGATGTACCCTGACATGGTTGTGGTGTTGCTGCCTGCAGAGTTTGAGGAGCCCAGTGAAACGGCGTACGTTCCAACGGAGTTGAAGGTGTACACCGGGTTCTGGAGTGTGGAAGTTCCGCCATCCCCAAAGGACCAGTACCATCCGGTCGGGGCATTGGTTGAGGTATCGGTGAACTGGACTGCCAGGGGTTTAACGCCGGAAGTCACGTTTGCTGTAAATGATGATACAGGGATCGCAGCTTCTACGGTGATGTATCCGGTCCGGGAAACGGTATTGCTGCCAGCAGAGTTGGTGGCAGTGAGAGTGACCGTATATGAACCGGCAGTTGTGTAAGTGTGTGCCGGGTTCTGGAGCGTGGAGGTACTGCCGTCCCCGAATGACCATACCCAAGCCGTCGGGGAATTGCTCGAAGCATCCACAAACTGGACATTTAAGGGGGCATATCCTGAAGTTACCGTCGATTTGAACAATGGTTCAGGAGTGTCTGTCACCATGTTTGCAGTGATATATCCGGTCTGGGAACTGGTGTTACTGCCGGCAGAGTTGGTGGCAGTGAGGGTGACCGTATAGGTTCCTTCTGTTGTGTAGGTATGTACCGGGTTCTGGAGCGTAGAGGCTCCGCCATCTCCGAATGACCATACCCAAGCCATCGGGGAGTTGGTCGAGGAATCCAGGAATTGCACGGAGAACGGCACGGATCCTGTTGTCACATTAGCAATAAAAGATACGGCGGGAACTGATACTGCTTTCGTTGCGGTTATGTACCCGGCCTTGGTGAGGGTATCACTGCCTGCTGAGTTTGTAGCGATGAGTGTGACGGTATACGTGCCTGCAGTTGTGTAGGTATGCGCCGGGTTCTGGCTGGTTGAGGTTCCGCTGTCGCCAAACAGCCATGTCCATGAAGTCGGCGAATTGAAGGAGGAGTCCATGAACTGCACCGATAGCGGGATGGATCCTGATGATACATTTGAAATGTAAGAGGCCACAGGTTTATCTGCGGAGACCGGGCTTACAAGAAATACCATGGTGATAAGGACAAGGAATCCCAAAAACACTGGTGTGGTTTTCATGCTGAACCGTCCGATGCTTTTTTTTCCGGGGATGCGATGAGACCAGAGAACTGCATATTATCCCTCTCTTTTAATGTAACATTGATATTACCTGTTGTTATTAGTGTTTGCTCCGGAGTCCCCGGTACATCCTGTAAAACCGGCAATGTCTCGTGGAAAGATGGGGCATTCATGGAATACAAAAGGTGAAAGGGCGTCTTAAAAATGCCTCATCCGTAGTATACCGGGAATCTTCGGGCGTCGTACTGGCAGGAACATCTGACCGGGTTACCTGATGGGGTGACGCATCTCATTTCAGGTATACTGCCGTCTCCACGAGTTTCCCCCAGTACGCGTCGCACGCATCGGTGCAGTAGCCCCCGGCCATAACCTGGTCCGGATCAAGGTACGACAACGCGAGCCGGATGGCCTCTTCGTCAGGATCCATCACGATCAGCTGGTGGAGATCGTACTCGTTTGCAAGATCAAATACGGTCTCAAGCATTTTTTTACCCGCCGCGACCCTGCGCTGGTGCTCTATAAGGATCCGGAGGCTTTCCTTGTCCGGGGCAGTCGGGAAAAAGAAAACATTCTCCCGGGAAAGCAGAGAGATCTCGGCTTCGTTTATCTTCCCGCAGAGGAGCACGTGCCCCCCGGTCCCTGCGTCCCGCATTACCCGCATGACCGTGCGGTAGGCCCCGGCAAGCGCATCGTTCCACTCATCTTCATCGTGATAATATCCGTCAACAATTCCCAGTTCATGTGGCGCGGGGATCGCGCACCAGACTCCCTTTTTCTGTGCCGCGATCAGGCCGGCATCCCCACGTATCGTGCCGGTTTCCACTCCTATTTCATCAGTGACCGTATCACCGCAAAGGCCGCAGAGACTCCCTAGTATTCTGTTCCCGCAAAAGAGGCCACCGGCACAGGGCCGGGTGATGCCTGCCGCAAGCTGCGGCGCAAGCGACCGGTCGAGCCGGTACGCGTGCAGGTCTGCGGCAATCCCCCGGTGGTCCGCGACCCAGTCGGCAAGCGCGGCGATATCCGGCACCCCGGGTTCCGCACCAAATGCCTGAGTCTCCAGTGGTACGATCTTTGCCATGGTACAGGGATTATTACGTATCACATGCTAAAAAGTACCTTCAATGACAAAACCACCGCTGCTGGTTACCTGCGGGCTCCCGTACACGAACGGGCCCTGCCATCTTGGTCATCTGCGAACGTACGTCCCCGCCGATTGCTACGTCCGCTATATGCGGCGGACGGGGGAAGAGGTTGCGTTTGTCTCGGGCTCGGATAACCACGGGACGCCGATCGTGGTCTCGGCAGAAGAGCAGGGGATCTCTCCCCGGGCGCTCTCCGAGCGGTATCACCGGCACTTCGATGAGACCTTCAAGAGGATCGGGGTCAACTTCGACTATTTCGGTATGACCGACGACCCCGTAAACCACCACCGGACGCAGGAAATCATGAGCAGGCTCGTAAAAAACGGGTATGTTTATAAGCGGATCGTCCACCAGGCGTACTGTCCGAAGTGCAGGCGTTTCCTCCCTGATCGGTACGTCGAGGGCACCTGTCCCTATTGCGGCAAGCAGGCACGGGGAGACGAGTGTGACCAGGGGTGCGGCAAGCACCTTGAGCCGGGTGAGATCAAGGACCCGGTCTGCAAAGTCTGCGGAACAAAGGCGGAGTTCCGTGACCAGGAGCATTATTTCTTCAGACTGTCCGCGTTCAGGGACTACCTGCTCCCCTTTCTCGACCGGCTTCATGGCACGAGTAATGCGAAGAACTACGCGATCGGCTGGATCAAGGACGAGTTGCATGACTGGTGCATCACCCGCACGCTCGAATGGGGGGTAAAATTCCCCGGCCGCGATGATCTCGTGGTCTATGTCTGGGTCGACGCTCCGATCGGCTATATCGCGTTTACCGAAGAGTGGGCCGCAAAGGCCAAAAAAGACTGGAAGCGGTACTGGTGCGGGGAAAACCGGGTCACGCATTTCATTGGCGGGGACATCATCTACCACCACTGCATCTTCTGGCCGGCTCTTTTAAAAGGCGCCGGTTACGGCGAGCCGTATGCCGTCGTTGCAAGCGGGATGGTAAAAGTCGACGACCATAAGTTCTCGAAGTCCCGGGGCTACGTGGTCTGGACAAACGAGGATTATCTCGACAAGGGTCTCCCTGCCGATTACCTGCGGTACTATCTGCTTGCTTACACGAGCCATACGAAGGAACTCAACTTCTCGTGGAAAGTATTTGGCGAGCGGATCAACAATGAAGTGGTCAACATTCTGGGGAACTTCGTGTACCGCACACTCTTTTTTGCGCACAAGGAGTACGGTGGGGTGCCGGCCGGCGGGGTCGACCTGACGATCACCGCCGAAATCGAGAAATGTCTGGAGAGTGTGGACAAGCAGATGCAGGAGTACGAGTTCAAAGGCGCGGTAGATACGATCATGGCGCTTGCCGCGTTCGGGAATACCTATATCCAGACCAATGCGCCGTGGAAACTGATCAAGACCGATCGAACCGCTGCGGGGCAGGTGATAAAAAACAGCGTTCAGATCGTAAAAGCCCTTGCACTGTTGATTGAGCCTGTGATGCCGGAAAAGGCACAGGAGTGCTGGGCGCAGCTCGGGTATGACGATACAGTGGCAGCCCACCGGATAGATGAGGCAGCCGGCCCGGTCCAGGAGCGGGCTCTTAAGGCCCCGGCGCCGCTCTTTAGTCGGCTCGAAGAGCATCAGATCGCAGAACTGGACGCCGTGCTCCAGCAGCGCGTTCGGGAAGCAAATAAAAAAATGGAGAAAATACCAATGATTTCGATCGAGGATTTCAGTAAAGTTGAAATGAAGACCGGGAAAGTGCTTGCCGCCGAGGCGATCCCTAAATCAAGCAAACTCCTGAAGTTACAGGTGGATATCGGGGGAGAAACACGGCAGATTGTGAGCGGGATCGCACAGTTTTACAAACCGGAAGAACTGGTGGGAAAGGATGTGGTTGTGCTCACAAACCTTGCGCCGGCAAAGATCTTCGGTGTGGAAAGCAATGGCATGATCCTCGCGGCCGGGGATGCGGCATCGCTCCTCATGCCCGAGAAGCCGGTGGAACCGGGGACGAAGATCCGATAGGTTTTTGGATCTTCTCTTTATTTTGCAGTGAAATGTTCAATAAGTCATTTATAAAAAAACCCTGCCGCTTTCAAAAGTGAATATCTCTTATTATGGAGCGCCTGCAACGTGTGCGAGTGAGGCACGAAGTATCGACTGAAACCTTCCATGAGCGTATTAATCGTTTTTGATCATTTCTCCGGGATCTCATTTCTCGTGGAACGTCCGCCCGGTATTATGCCGGGACCGGGTATTTTCCGGCATTTTGAATCATGATCTTACGGTTAACTGACGGTAATATCTGATCCTGGTAAAAGGCCGGGATGGACCTGTCATGAGTTACTTTCCCGGTCTGAACCGTCCTTTCGGTACCACGATCTCAAAGCGCGCCCCTCTTCCCGGTTCACCGGTTTCAGTGATGGTGATGCCCGTAAAGCCGAGCAGTTCGCGGGTCAAAAAGAGGCTGACGATATTTTCGTTGTGGTACCCGAATTCGAAAATCCGCTCTTTTTCACGTGTGGTGATCCCTCTACTGTCGTCCTCGTAGACCAGTATGAGTGATTCCCCTCTTTTCTGGGTGGTCATTTGTATTTTCGAAAGTCTCGATCCATCACGCCGGAATGACAGGGACAGAAGGGAAAAAAAGATCCGGGGAAGTAACGGGTCAGCAAAGATCTCGGTATCTCCAATATCGGCCCTGATATCGACACTGTGCTCTGGCAGCATCTGGATTGCTTCGGCAAATGCCTGATGTACTGATTGCCATCCGGGTGTGATCAAACAGGGGTCCTGGAGAGCCCCCACATAGGCAATCTGATTCTTAATGGATTCCACCGATCCAATGGTCTTGTCAAAGAACATCTGAATGTCATCTTTAGTGGTCTTGAGCTGGGCCCTCTCGAGATAAGTCATGATGATGGCAAGCTGATCGAGAATATCACTTCGGGTGATGCTGAATATCAGGTCCTTTTTAAGGGTCATGGCTTCATCGGTCACATCTTCTGCGATACCGAGCATGTACCTCACGGATCTCTTTGAGTCATAGATCGGCACGACGATCATATGAATAACACGGTCCCCGTGCATTTTTGTCGTGATCTTCTTATACTTGATCTCCACCCGGGAGGCAAGCGCTTCAGCATCCTCTCCTTTTATCTGTGCCGCCATTGCTGCAGGGAATATTTCCTCGTCAGACTTTCCTATTACATCCGTCGCCGGCCGCTCAAAGATCTCCTCGCTTGCCCGGTTCCAGAAAACATACCTGCCTATATCCATTTTTTTAAGGAAGATTCCCACCGGCATCTGGTCAATCAGGTCCCTGCGGAAGATCTCCTCATCTTTGAGCGTCTGAGCTGCGGCCTTGAGCGAATCCACCATCGTATTAATGCTCTTTTCAAGGATCACAAATTCCCGGGCCTGCGTCGTACCGATCCGGTGTTCAAAATCCCCGCTGGCGATAATATCTGCATCATGGGCAATTTTTACTATCGGACGGTTCATCTGTCGGGAGAATGCGTAGGCAAGGATACACCCGATCAGGAGTGCACAACCCCCAAACAGGAGGTGGATGAACACGAGATGGTTAAGGGCATCCTGAACCCGGCCGGTATTGTAGGTGATCTCTACGATCCGACTCATATCGGAACCATACCGGGGATTTTTCAGATCGACAAACAAGTACCGGATTTCCCGGTGATTCACGGGATCATCTATTTGTAGGGTCTGCCGGTTGGCGATCACTTGAAGGACGTACGATTCTGTGCGGTTGTCCGGCAGGCTGTCATCACTAGGGTTATGCCCCATCATGTCAAAAACGCTGTACTGATCGATATAAGGGTTAAAAGAAACAGATTCAGCAATATTATTCATATCATTCATTTTTAGATCGGTCTCATTGAACGAGGGACTTGCATAGCCAAGCTCCATGACATACTGGTGATCCGGGGTGGCCTGGTAGGCGTACTTACGGTACTTGCCGGTGTCCAGTGACTCATGCACTACGCGATCGGGAAAAAAACCCTGCGACTGCCTGACTTTTGTCAGGTATTCATAAAAATAGGGAATTTTCCGGAAATCCTCGTTCTGTTCCGGGGGATACGTGGTATAAACAATTATACCTGACTCGTTGATGACATAGATGTCATACCCCTCACCAATGATCCCTTTGACCTTTGCGAGGTTCATGGCCGCGGGATTTCCGCCGGAACGATTGTATTCAGCAAAGACTACATTAAACCCGTGTATCATCTGCCGGTTGAGCTGGTCATCCATAATGGTGGTTGCCGTATCATCCAGCCGTAATGCTGCAGCAATACTATCTTCAGTTTGATTCTGAAGGCTTGAAAATTCATTGTCGATACCGCTTTTGAGATTGATATAATCATATACGGTCATGAAACCGACAAGACAGACGACAAGAACAACCATGGCGATTAAAAGTGAATGGGAGAAAGGACGGTTTTTTCCAGAAGGAGGTTCATTGGTTCCCAAACGTCATCACCATGCCGGTACACGGGTTAATGCCTGTTAATGGCTTTCAAATATTGTATTCACTCATATGTCGCCATAAAGGTACGTAATTGATCCGGCGCCCGTGTAGACCGGTATTAAAAAAAAGTGCCTCTTTTAACCTGCATTGATAATTCTGCGGCAGGGACAATGATTCCCGGCAAACGGCTTACCGTACATGTGCAGTTTTCCCCCCTGATAATCATCGTAGCGGCGGGGTGTGGGGGGTTTTGCCGGGCCGGATTATTTCAGCGCCTCGTTCATTGCTTCTCTGACCTTCTCATCGGTCTCGGTGGCAAGGGCCTCTTTGATGGCTGTCTGAACTTTCTTTCCGCCAATTGCAGTGAGTGCCCGCACGGTCATCAGTCTCACGAGCCGGTTCTCATCTTTTAAGAGAATGATCAGTGGATCGATTGCGGTGGAATCTCCCAGATCCCTGAGCCCTTTTGCCGCCATGTATCGCACATGATCGCGATTGTCCCGGAGACCCCAAACGAGCGGCTTTAATGCTTTTTCATCGGCAAGTTTCCCGAGTGCCTCAACCGCACGGTACCTCGTCTCCCATCTTGGGTCTTTCATGGCATCAGCAAGTGGTTCAGTTGCGGCCTTACCCGTGGCGACCAGCGCGAGCATTGCCTGTTCCCGTACGGATTTGTCCAGATCCCCAAGCGCTTCGATTAAGGGCCGTATGGCCTGCGTGGTTCGTGCATTGCCGAGCAGGTATGCGGCGTGTTTCCTGAGGGTCGGGTCGGCACTGTTGTGCAGGGTACTTATCAGGACATCGATTCCGCGCTTTGCAAGATCCTCCGCCCCTTCAGGAACGGGGGGGGGCACATTTGTATCCGCCATGGTATATCCTCATGGACTATTACGGTCTTTTAAAATATTAAAAACGCTTGTGACGGCACCTGTTAAGTGGTAACCGGCTTTTAGGGAATGTTCGGACCGCGGGCACGTGCGGGGGGTCGTGATAAAAAAATGATCCGGGGTGGGTTTTACCCCACCCGCAGGATATCTGTATGTTGTTGTTTTTTATTGTGGATCAGGATTGTGCTATCCTGATGGATATCTGATTCCTGTAAATGTATTATTTTCCTGTATGCGGGATTGCGGTATCACCTCCATGTTCCTTCCGCTCATTATCATTGATGGTGCGGTATACGGGATCTACCGGTGGAAAAAAGGGAAAAAACCGACAGCTGTACCAGCTGAATCCAAAGAGACAAAATAACTTTTTTTGACACAAGGTCATATTTAAAAAATGTCGCAATTCCTGATCATCCCTCCCGTTATGGGAGACTCAAGGAATCAGCGACAGGTAAAAATTATTTTGTGGCAACCGTCGTTGTGATCTTTGCCGTTGTATTCGTGGCCGGTCCCGTTGTTGCCGCTGTTATTGTACCGCTGTTTCCACTAACCCCCGGCTGTTGCACGACACCGGTGGTCGTGTCAACGGAGAGCGTCACTTTGCCGTAAGGGGCGGTAGTGTTGCTGCTGGTAAGTACCCTGCCATCCTTGTAGATCGATACTGTAATCGCATGCTTGGAGCCGTCCAGTTTCTGGAAGGAAGCAGTCACTGTACCTGTTGCATCCCCACCAGTTGCATTCTCCACCGGGCGGACCCTCTCCCCGGAATTTGTTTCTGTCAGCTGGTTATCCGATGGTCCGTATGTGCCTTTCCACCCGCCAATATAGTTCACATACAAATAGACCCCGGTCTGGGGAATGGTAACCGGCGTCTCTGTCGCTGTCACAACCGTGGTGCTGGCACTGCTGGAGGATGGGGTAGTTGTCGTGGCTGTAGCAGACCCGTTGGAACCGTGGGGTATATTCCCAAGTAATCCCATTTTAGGCAGGATAACAACCACTGCGACCACAGCGATGAGAATAATTACGATAACTCCCGCTGCAAGCAGAATCTTCTTCTTGTTTGCAGGTTTTTTTGGCCGGGGTGGAACTGCGGTGGGCATGGATGACGGAACAAGCGGAGTGGGGGGCAGGTCTTTTGGAGAGAAGAGCCGGGGCATAAACCGCTTCTTTACCGGGGGTGCGGCTGAGGGTACTGCGGTGGCTGAAGGTTGTTCCGGCGTGACAGGTGTCTCAGTGGCAGCCGGTGTAGGAGATTCGGGAGGTGTCACTTCTGGTACGGGTGGGACGGAGCGGAGCGGATCGCGGGGGATGTTGATGGGGGATTTCTCTATGAGAGGTTCGATAGACTGGATATCTAGATCCAACGGGCGCTCTTTTGGTGCCGTGGATACAGGAGTGGATGGTGCTGACGCCAAAACCGGTGCCTCGGGGGTCTCACCCGGAAATATAATCCGTGTGCCGCACGTGTTGCAGAAACCGGAACCCTCCGGTACCTTCGAACCGCATCGGGTACAATAGGTGCCGAGTAGCCCTTCGGATGCTGGTGAAGGGGCCGGTACTGGGGGCTGCCTGGATTCCGGGAGAGATTCCACGATCTTTTTTTCCGCTGGGGAAAACCCGGTCGGTCGTGAAAGTGTTGCCGGAGATCCGACAGTCTCATAGGTAAGCGGCAGAATATTATTCTGTTCTGTCGACGCGATCTCCATTCCCGGGATAACCTTGCGGATCACCTGCTCAAACGATGGGGTGAGATGTGCCCGGATCTGCCGAACCCATTCGTCACGTTCCTTAATCCGGTTTCCGCCGCCTTCACGGGAGAAGGTCAGCACCATCTGTCGTGTTCCGCCGGTCTTGGTGATGATCCCCAGAGTTATTACCAGATCCCGGATTGCGTTCTCTCCTGATGCCATGGATTGGATCGTAGCAAGCGGGATTTCTTTTGGGGGCATGATGTTCTTTGCCCTGTCAACGAGGATAATTCGTTTGTTGGTGAGGATTGCCTCAAACGAAATCGATTTTACATGGACACCCTGCGTCCGTATGAGAACCTGTTCGTCACCATGTAATTCTGGATCATCCATACTACTACTCCCTCCCACAATACTATCACCAGTGGGATGTCTGCCGAGAAAAAGATATTTGTCTGTATTCTCTTCCGATCCGTATGTATGATGAATACATTATACTCACCGGATAAAGACCATCGAATCCGGCAACCCACCGTGGTGGGAGAGTACTTCTTTGAGCGTATTAGATGCAAGCATTCGCTTCATGACAATAGATGATAAGGAAACCCCGCACTCCTTTGCGAGAGGGTCATCTGGGGCACAGCTGCATGGTTCCCCGGACAATTCCCGGTCAAATATATCTTTTATAATGTGATTTTGGACAAAGGTCAGTTCGGTCATCATCTGCTGGTCAGGCATCCGTGCCGCAGCAAAGGAAAACCGGATTACATCTTCGAACTGGTGGGATTCTCCTTCCGCAGAAAGTCTGATGAGACAGGAGATTTCAAACCGCTCGTTTTCTACTTTTTTGATCGCGGAATGTTCGATACTGAGCAACAGCACCCTTCCTGAAGGAATTAAGTGGATGTGGTGATCCACGTCAAGCATCGCAATACTTCCTGCTGGCATAGTTATCCTCAGTATGGGATGGTACTTCTGTTGGAAATAAAGTGTTTGTGCCTGCATGGAAAAGAGAGTATACGTGAAAAACACGTACGTCTTTGTCTGTCATGAATAACAGGTAATAAGGACATCCTCCGACAAGCATTTTATCTGATATTGTCAATCGTACCATATGCATATTGGATCTGGTATTCTCTGTGCAGTTCTCGCAACGGTACTTGTCAGTGCGGGCTGCCTCTCGGCAATTTTCCCGGATCTCGTACCGGCACCGACCCTGACCCCGACACCGGCCCCAGTACCAACGACAGAGAGCCAGGTTGCGACTGTTCCGGTATCCCAGATGGCCCTCCAACCTTCAGATATGCCATCAGACTATATTCTCAAGGATCGATCTGACCTCTCGTACCTGGAGATGGACCAGATGTCACATGATCTGGGCTGGAAAGCTGGGTATGTGGTTACATACTACCGTATGAACCAGGAAAAATACGACATGACCGAAATCCGGCAGGTTATCGATCTTTATCCTCTGGAAAATATGAACAAAGTATTCGATATCGAAAAGGATGCCATATCCTCTCAGAAAACCACATTGACACAGATCTACGAACTTCCCTGCCCGAATATGGGAGATCGGACGTTTGCATACCGCACATCTGATACTCAGAATCTCCTTTCGATCACCACCTATTCGATAATCTTTACCAACAAGGATGTCTACGAAGAACTGACCATGAGTGGCACAACGACGGATTTTGAAACTTTAAAGGAACTGGCGCAGACAGCGACAGCCAAGATCCAGTAAGGTGTCTTTGCGTACAGGGGCAGATGAACACGGGAGACTGCAGATGGTGTCTTCCGGTACCACGGATATTTTCTGGAGTTATAAAGGAGAATGTGCATGGCTTTTACCTGCCGACAATGCGGAACGTGCTGCATGAACCTTGGTGACTATATTGTCATCGATCACCAGATTGGCCAGTTTGAGTTTGCCTGTGAATCTGTTTCGACCGGTACGCAGTTTGTAGCCCGCATTGATGAGGACAAGCGGGAGCTCTTCTGCGATCATACATTTCCGGATGAACATCCTCATGCCTGCCGGTTCCTCCGTCCGGATGGGAATCTCCTGCGATGCACTATCCATGGCGACAGCCCGGCACAATGCAAGTTCTATCGGTGTGTGATCATGCGAATCACTGATCCTGCAGGAAATCCTCTTGGTACGGTGACCGGGACCTTCAACCTGCATTCAGACGATACCGTTTTGCGTACGATCTGGGAACACGCAGAAAAAATTATCCCGGAATCTCTTTTGGATGCAGAGGAGCGCCGTAGGGAGTATCTCACAGCGCATGGGTACCAGGTAGAATAAAGCAAAAAGCAAGGAGTTTGAACGAATTACACAATCCTTTGATATCCGGGACATAATGCCTGATCAGCCGGGCTGACTCCGACAGGCAGTGGTGATACCCGGGTAATAATTGATGTGATATTGCAGGGTCCCCCGGAGATCCTGATGCCGGGCAGTGAGCGGATCTGGTTGCCCCTAAACGCCGTTTGAGGATAGCACATCCGGTTTTATGCTTATGCACATATTAAAAAACCAGAAAGATAATGATCGTCAGTACTGGTAAACCTGAGTCCCATGCGCAATTTGTGGCATGAACCTGATTACGGGGACTGTATGAGGAAAATGGTTCTGACATCAACCGTGGAAAATGAAAGATGTTCACCGTCAGCTCTGGAGTATTACCGGGAAGGTCTTGTACGGGGCCGGGAAGGCCGACATGACGAGGCACTTACGGCGTTCACTCTTGCACTTGCCGTTAATCCAGCGCTTGCCTCCGCATGGGCAGGACGAGGTTTTGCTCTGGGTAAACTGGGGCGGTTTCAGGAGGAGATCGAGTGCTGCGATCAGGCCCTTTGTATTGATCCTGCCTGTATCGATGCTTGGAATTACAAGGGATTTGCTCTTGGAAAACTTGGCAGGTTTGAGGAGAAAGTCGCATGTTGCGACCGTGCGCTTGCACTCGATCCTAGGAACGCAGCCGCATGGAACAACAAGGGTGTTGCCCTTGGCATGCTGGGACGGTACGAAGTAGAGATCCTGTGCTGCGACCGTGCGCTCGAGCTGCGGGGTCGGTACCTGTCGGCGTGGGTGAACAAAGGCTATGCACTCGGAAAACTGAAGAGGTATGACGAGGAGGTATTCTGCTACGACAGAGCCCTTAAGATATATCCTTTTTACTTTTCTGCGCTCCTCAACCGGGGCATTGCCCTTATCAACCAGAAAAAGTACCGTGAGGCGCTTGCGGCGCTTGATCGTGCGCTTGTCATTATTCCACGTCACCCACGGGCACATTACCAGAAAGGTCTTGCCCTTTCTATGCTCGGTTTGCACGATGAAGCCATTCAGTGCCTGAACCGGGCACTTTCATACGATGCCACGATTGCCGACGCATGGGTGGTGTTGAGCAACTCCTGCTTTGCACTGGGGAGACTGGAAGATTCGGCCCGGGCATTTGATCAGGCTTATTACATCGATGTTCATGATGTCAGGGAAGAGTTTGTCAAGGGACTGTTCCTTTTAAAGGCAAAAAAGTTTGACGATGCCCTTCGCTGTTTCTCTGACGTGCTGGGTATCCTGCTCCGGTAAGTGCCCGGCACCGTCAATAAAATACCCTGCTTTATTTATGGCACCGGCACGAATACGGATGCATGGATGTTGAGGAATATGTCCGTATGCATCTCGTGGCCGGTGAGGATGAAGACACTCTCGTAAAAAACCTCATCGGGCGTATAATGGAAATAAAGAATACTTCCCTCGCGTACACGGAAGCCTTTGCGCGTGCGGTTGTAGAAGAGGTTAAAAACACTCAGGGGCTGTCCGGTGACTTTTTTGAGTTTGAGCCAGCCCGGGTTAAAATGGGGGAGTTCGGCGTCGGCTCCCGGGGAAAAGGTGATTTTTTTGCACACCGGGAAATTGCCCGGATCATCGGTAAGACCACAGCATCTGTCGGTGTGGACGAAATGGACGATGCCGGGGCGGTCAGGGCCGGCGGGGAGTACATCGTCTGTACTGTTGACGGGATGCACTCACGGCTCTCGGATTACCCGTATCTTGCCGGATTCCATGTGACCCGTGCGACGCTGCGGGATCTCTACGTGATGGGGGCAAAGCCGGTCATGCTCTTTTCTGACATCCATGTGGCCGATGATGGGGACGTGGCAAAAATATTTGACTACACCGCAGGTATCACGACTGTCGGTGAGGCAATGGATGTGCCGCTGGTAACCGGTTCAACGCTCCGGATCGGAGGGGATATGGTACTTGGAAACCGGCTGACCGGCTGTGTAGGATGTGTGGGTGTGGCCCGCCATCTGACCGCCCGGAAATCAACGCAGCCCGGCGATGTACTGCTGATGACTGAAGGTGCGGGAGGCGGGACGATTGCAACAGCAGCCATTTACTCCGGGTTTCCCGACGTTGTGGAAGAGACCATCAACCTCAACTTCCTGGTGACCTGCGAGGCGCTGATCAAAAGCCCGGTTTTTGATCAGATCCATGCGATGACCGATATAACCAACGGGGGACTCCGGGGCGACATTTTCGAGATGACAGAGACCGCCCGGTGCCGGATGGTGGTACGGGAGGAAGATACACGATCCCTTGTCAATCCCCGGGTAAGGGAGATGCTTGAGGCGCTTGAAATTGATTTCCTTGGTGTTTCTCTCGATGCGCTGTTAATTGTTGCACCCCAGGCAGCAGCAGACGCGATTAAACAGGTAATCCAATCGACAGGTGTAAACTGCCGCGAGATTGGGTACGTGGAAGCGGGAAAACCGGCATCGGTGCTGATGACCGACGGGAAAGAACACGATTTCCAGCCCCGGTTCCGGGAGTCAGCTTATACCCCGGTAAAAAAAGTGGTCGATACCAATGTCCCGGATTTCGAGAAGATGAAAAAAGAAGTCCTGCGGGCGTCGGAAGCAGCCATCGCAAAGAAGAAGCGGGTGCTTGAACGGCTGAGAAAAAAAGAGATGAATGCGTGATGCGTGTCTGGTATTTGAAATGCTGAACAAGGTACTAATGGACTTTAATAAAAGATGATCTTCAAGTCCTGATACCAGTCCTTGTTTTTAGATCTCCTGAACCAGAATACGGTAAAACTCTTCAGCGGCATTCCGCTCGATCCAGGGTCGGTGGCCGCATTTTTGCAGGAGAACAAACCGGAAGTTTTTGAGTTCCCGCGCGAGCGGGACATTTACTCCTGCAGCCGGGTGGGGATCATAATCTCCGTGAATTGCAATCACCGGACAAGTGATCGCCCTCCCCATATACAGGAGTGTCTTTTTGCGACGGAGTTCGCACGCCTCCTCCCAGACGCCTTTGAAAACATCGTACTGGCAGTAAAACGATTTGTCTTCCGGTGTCTGGGGGTCACAGGCATCCGCACGGGCAAGCAGGTCTCCCAACCGGGCAAGGAGTACATTCTTATCTCCTTCTTTCCCGTCAGCTGCAGGTTTCTCCAGTTGCTCCAGCAGTGCATGCGCTTCCCTGCGGTTCTCCGGTGTAAGCCTGTCGAGCCGTGTTTTTGTTATCAATGCAGCGTCCTGATCTTCAAAGGGCGGGCTGCCCACAAGGATCAACTTGCCAACGAGCGCCGGGTACCGGGCGGTAACTATCCATGATAAAAACGCTCCCCATGAGAATCCCACAAGCGTAACCGGTACCCTGCCGTCCCTCTCAAGCACAGACCGGAGTTCCCGTACCTGCCCTTCAAGAGTGGTTTCGGTCTGGAATGGTTCAAGTACCCCTTTGACTGCGGAGAGTTCCCGGGCCACCGCTACCATCTCGCCCGGAGCGCCTGGCCCACCGTGAACAACAGCTACCGGGTAGGGACCTATCCCCCATTTCCGAACCGGGCTCATACAGGTATCCGGTTACCGCTTTCCAGTATAAAGTATTCCCGGTACAGGAAAGAGGGACACGTGGCAGGTAATTGTTTATTGTTTTTCACCGGCCGTTCGCATGAGGGCAGGCAGCCCGGTGAGGCTCTCGTTCTCACGGATCATCTCCTCGCGCAGTACCGCAAACTGGCTGACTCCAAGGGCGAACGCGACATCAGCGAGCATTCTTGTCAGGTCGCCGAGATACGAATAGATCCTTCCTCACTCGCAGAGAATTGTCCGCAGGTACCAGGCATGGTCGGACTGGTGCCGGTAGTATTACAAAAAAACGATATTACTGGTCGAAATTCTAAAAAAAAAACAAAATTCAGCCGCTGATCCTGCATTTAGGTAAATAACAATATTTAAGGCACTTCCAAAACGAGTAAAAAATACAATGAATACTGCGGTGCGTGCAGTTTTACTTTGGGGAGCATATGTATGATTGACAACCTGCTTTTGGGGAATTACAAGTTCCGTGAATCTGACTTTATACCGAATATCGACCACTACCGCGAACTGGCTAACGCGCAACACCCGACGGTACTCTGGATCGGGTGCTCGGATTCGCGGCTGCAGACCGGCCATATTACGCAGGCGAAAGCCGGGGAGCTCTTTATCCAGCGCAATATCGGCAATATCGTGCCGATCCATGACTGGAACTTTGCAACCGTGCTTGAATATGCGATCTCCCACCTCCACGTGAACGATGTGGTGATCTGCGGGCATTCAAACTGCGGGGCGATCCGGGCACTGGACCACGAGAACACGGATGCGTATATCCCGCTCTGGTTAAACAATGCCCGCGATGCAAAAACACGGGTGGATAAAACCATTGCCCCGCCAAAGACCGTGCAGGAACAGGACGAGCGCTACCGGCTCATCGAGCAGGAAAATGTCCGGCTCCAGATCGAGCACCTGCATACCTATCCTCTTCTAAAAAAGGCGGTGGATGAGCAGAAGGTGCAGGTTCACGGGTTGTATTATGATCTGGCTACCGGCACATTGAGCCGTGTCAGTTAAAAAAGAGAATCAGAGATACGGCTCAATCTCGTTTTTTATCCTGTCGAGCGCGATCCTGCCGATCCGGGTGAGCTTGCCGTTCACGAGAACCATCGGGATGGGAGGGTAGTCCTTTTCAAGGATTGCCCGGATGTGTGCCGGTACTTCGTCGTCAATAAGGGTGAGTTTCAGTTCAACCCGGTCGCCATAAGTCTCTTTAAGGACTGTCTTGAGCGCTTCGAATGCTTTTGTCAGTTTGCCCGAGGGGTGGCACTCGGAAAGCCCGCAGGTACGGTTTGCATCGCAGGGAAACGGGGAACACTCTGAATATTCAAGGCCGACGATTTCGACAAGGATGGGGTCACTCATGTACGATAGGTTGGCGCGAACGGTATTTTTAGTATTGGAATTGTGCAGCGTTGTTCGGCCCGGCCAGTTGCCGGGTTCCGGGAAAATGGGGGTGTATGGGGGAGGGGGTACCCCCTGTCTGGCCGGCACATGGGTGGGGGGTGACCCCCTCTTAGAAAAAAAGAAGAGGGGGGGTAGGGGGATCACCCCCCTCCCCCCTTGTCCGGGTTTGGGCGGTTGTCCGGCCCGGTTATGATGATGGGGGCTGTCGCCCCATACCCCCATGAGCGGGCAGTGCCGCCGCCCCAAGGATGGGTCCCTATGCACGCACGTTCATTTAAGACTGCCGGCCATCGCCTGTTTGATCATCTCCATTGCTTCCTGGATGGTCTCCCTCGCATCCTCCCGCTCGATCCGGTAGAGTCTCTGCAGGGGAACCAGTGCCCGGGGATCCCCGAGCATGCCCAATGCCCAGGCAGCTTTTGTCCGCACCCGTGCATCGTCATCCCACAGGGTATCAATCAACGACTCCACGGCCCGGGGATCTCCCAGCCGTCCCAGCGCTTCCGCCCCATTCCACCGCGTCCCCTCATTATCATCCAAGAGCTTTTCGATCAGGATTTCAAGAGTATTCGACGTAACCTGTCACCTTCACCCGGGGGTTGGTTGTTCCTATGTGGTACATGGGGTGAGAAGAAGGTTCGGGCCGGTTATCGGCAGTTCCCGGAATCTGATACTTCGAAGAGAAGTCACTACCAGCCCAAAGACCTGACAGAGCCTGCGGGAGCTGCTCTGCGAGAGAAAAGAGCGCTCAACGGAGCGATGGACAGGTGCGATGACTCCCGCCGTCCCCGAAGGGGCGCCCCCGCGGCGGATCAGGGAGGAATAAACTGCACTCTCCCAGCGAGGGCCCGACGAGGCGCCCGAGCGACTCCGAGCGTTAGCGAGGAGGGGGAGGGATCGCAATTGATGGTTAATTGTTCTGGGACGTTGGAAGTTTCAGATCCCCTCATCTCCCTCTCAAGAAAAAAAGAACTCTTCCCTGAGGCATATATTCTAAAAAAAGTTCAGACAAACCGCTCGAACCGCTCCTTCGTAGCCTTGCAGATCGGGCAGATACCCGGAGGCTGCTCACGTGCGCAGAGATACCCGCAGACTTTACATCGCCAGACCGGGAGCGGAAAAACGGGCGTGGCTGTTGTTGAAACAATCTTGACGACACGGGTCTTCCCGCGTTCAGATCGGGGCGGGCGGCGTTCGGGGATGGGTGCGACTTTCTGTTTTCCGGTGGAGATTGCCTCGTTCACGTACAGCGCACAGTAGCAGGCGCCGTACTCTTCAATATCAGTATCCCGGTAATCACAGGGACAGACAATATCGAGGTCCTCGTCTTTTTTTCCGGAGGCAAGGCGGCAGGGGCAGGCACGGTACCCGTACCGCTGCTCGTTTTTTAACAGGCCCCGGATAAGATTTTTTACGAAATCGCCGTCAGGGTTCAGCCTGTACCCGTTTTTTTCGGCATCGGCCTTAAGCGTCCGGTATGCAGCATCGATGGCCATTTCCGTAATTTCAGGGACATTCATGCTGCAAACGCCTCCCGTATTTCCTGCTCGCGGAATCCCACGATGGCACGTTTGTTATCGATCACAAGCGTAGGAAACGATCCGCTGCGATTCCACCGTTCTATCTCGTCCAGTGCCGCATCCTGTTCTTTTCCTTCGAGCAAATCGACATAATCGTAATCGAATGCAATACCGAGTTCCTCCAGCAGTACCTTCGTCTTATGGCACCACTGGCAGGTCGAGAGCGCGTACAGCATAACTGCTCCCTTGTTTTTCCCGTTCACGTGCGTCGACGTTGTAAAACACCTTTTAATGAAAGAAAATTGAGGCCTGTACTATATAACAATGGGGATACGGGCCAGCATATTTCAGAAGTGAAGATTTGAGATTGTGCCATACCCTGACCTGCAGCTGTATCTCAAAGGAGGTTTGGGGTTGTTTGTCGGGTATGTTCGTTCGCACATGGCGGAAGGATCTTCAGTGCTCAAAGGAGGCAGGTGAGTGTCGACCAGAGGGTTCGTTCTGTCCTTTGCATCAGCGTTAATAACTAATCCGGCCCATAAAGTATGGACATCATGAAGGCGGTTCTGGGATTCGAAGACGGGGACTTTGTTGTCGGTGAAGGATTCGGGGTGAAAGGCGAATGTGCAGGAGAACTGGTCTTTAATACCCAGATGACCGGTTACATGGAATCTCTTACCGATCCGAGTTATTTCGGGCAGATCCTGATGTTCACCTTTCCCCAGATTGGCAACTATGGTGTCGACCCCCAGAATTTCCAGAACCCGCACGTTTGTGCTCTCGGGTGTATCGCAAAAGAGATCTGCGAGAAACCTGAACATGAGCCTTCCATCAGGACCTTTTTTGAAGAAAATAACCTCCTTGGGATGACCGGTGTCGATACCCGTGCGCTAACCATCAAGGCCCGGGTGCACGGTACGATGCGGGCTGCGCTTGTTGTGGGAAGTGATAACGGTGCATACGCCGTGGCGCTTGCAAAAAAGACGCTGGCCATAAGTGATATCATCCCCATCCCTGAGGTCTCCTGCAGTAAACCATACCATATCCCCGGTACCGGAAAACGGATCGCCGTCATCGATCTCGGGATTAAAAAGAACATGCTTACAAGCCTTTCAAAACGGAACGGCGACCTGTATATTTTTCCGTATAATGTCACATCAGACCAGATTATGGCCTGTAAGCCTGATGCCCTCTTTGTGAGTAACGGCCCGGGCGACCCCAAGCAGGCCCCGGATGCAATCCGCTGCATACAAGACCTCCTCGGAGATCTCCCCATTTTCGGGATCTGCATGGGTAACCAGGTCTCCGCACTTGCGCTTGGCGGAGATACCTACAAACTTAAGTTCGGTCACCGGGGGGCAAACCAGCCGGTCCGGTACAAAGACGGCCGGATTTTTATCACTACCCAGAATCACGGGTTTGCGGTGGATGCCGGGTCCCTGCCGGAAGGATGCCAGGTTTCCTATACGAATGTCAATGACGGCACGGTAGAGGGGTTCGAGAACGAGGACCTGCGTCTGACCACCGTGCAGTTCCATCCTGAAGCCCACGGGGGACCCCGGGATACTGAGGCACATTTCTTTGACGCACTCTTCCGGAGGCTGGCGTAAATGCCCAGGCGGACAGATATCCGGAAAGTGCTGATTATCGGCTCGGGCCCGATCCAGATTGGCCAGGCCGCGGAATTCGATTTCTCCGGTTCTCAGGCATGCCGTTCCCTCCGGGAAGAGGGTATCGAGATTGTCCTCGTCAACTCCAACCCGGCGACGATCATGACCGACCCGGAGATGGCAGATGAGATCTATATCGAACCGTTACGGGCCAATATCATTGCAAAGATCATCGAGAAGGAGCACCCGGATGGTATTCTCTCCGGCATGGGCGGCCAGACCGGCCTCAACCTGACCGCAGAGCTTGCCGAGATGGGTGCACTCAAAGGTGTCGAGATACTCGGCACTCCGCTCGATGCGATCTACAAGGGTGAGGACCGGGAGAAATTCCGGGATCTCATGAATGAGATTGGCGAGCCGGTTCCCGAGAGCATGGTGATCAACACCCTGAGTCAGATCGACGAGGCGATTGCAAAAATCGGGCTGCCCGCGGTCGTGCGCCCCGCATATACCCTTGGCGGAGCCGGCGGTGGTATCGGCCGGACCCGGGAAGAACTGACCCGGATCGTCGAACTGGGGCTCTCCCGGTCCCGTATTCACCAGGTACTCATCGAGCAGAGTGTGATGGGCTGGAAAGAACTGGAGTTCGAGGTGATGAGGGATTCGACAGATACCTGTATTATCGTCTGCAGCATGGAAAATGTCGATCCGATGGGGATCCATACCGGGGAGAGCGTGGTTGTTGCGCCCATCCTGACGCTCCGCGATGATGAGTACCAGATGATGCGCACCGCCGCCATCCACATCATCCGTGCCCTTGACGTTCAGGGCGGCTGTAACATCCAGTTTGCGTTCAAAGACGGTGAGTACCGGGTCATCGAGGTTAATCCCCGTGTTTCGCGGTCTTCAGCTCTTGCATCGAAAGCGACCGGGTACCCCATCGCACGGGTCGCTGCAAAAATTGCGATCGGTCTGCATCTGGACGAGATCAAGAACTCGGTTACCGGGTGTACCGCGGCGTCGTTTGAACCGACCATCGACTATGTCGTAGTAAAGGTGCCCCGCTGGCCGTTTGACAAATTCAAGGGTGCAGACCGGACGCTCTCAACATCCATGAAAAGTACCGGGGAAGTGATGGGGATCGGGAGAACGCTTGAGGAGGCGTTCATGAAGGCCAAACGTTCGATCGATACTGACGTCCGTTCTCACACAAGCCAGAGCGAGATCCGTATGATCCTCTCCCGCCCCACCGATGAGCGGTTCCATTGCCTCTTCGATGCATTCCGGCAGGGATTTACGGTCGATGAGATCGTACAACTCACCGCCATCACGCCGTTTTTCCTTGAGAAAATCAAAAATATTGTTGACCTGGAAAAACGTCTTACCGCTGGTGGCAGTGACGCCGATATCTTCCTTGCAAAGACCTATGGGTTCACGAATACGGAAATCGCAGCACTCACCGGAAAAGAAGCGGGTGCGATCGAAAAACTGGTGGGTGCCCCGGTCTACAAGATGGTGGATACCTGTGCAGCGGAGTTTCCCGCCTGCACACCCTATTTCTACTCGACATGGGATTCAACAAGTGAGATTGTCCGGGACAACCGAAAGAAAGTTCTCATTCTCGGTTCAGGACCGATCCGGATCGGCCAAGGAATAGAATTTGATTACTGTACGGTACACGCGGTAAAAGCATTGCGGGAAGAGGGTGTGGAAGTCCATATCGTCAACAACAACCCTGAAACCGTATCCACGGATTTTGATACTTCCGACCGTCTCTTCTTTGAGCCGATGCAGCTCGAGGATGTCACCAATATCCTCAGGACCGATGAGTATTGCGGGGTGATGGTGCAATTTGGAGGCCAGAACGCAGTAAACCTTGCAGTCCCCCTTGAAAAGGAGATGAAACGGCTGGGCCTTCCCACGAAGATCCTCGGTACCTCCCCGGATGCAATGGATATTGCCGAGGATCGTGACCGGTTCAGTGTCATGCTGACCCGGTTGCAGATCCCAAGCCCTGCCAACAGTTCCGCTTATTCTGAGGCAGAAGCAAAGGAGAAGGCAGAGAAGATCGGCTACCCGGTGCTTGTCCGGCCATCCTACGTACTCGGTGGCCGGGCAATGGAGATTGTCCATGACTCGGTGGAACTCGAAACCTATATGAAAGAGGCCGTGCGGGTGAGCCAGCATCACCCGGTACTGATTGATTCATACCTGAGGAACGCTGTTGAGCTCGATGTCGATGCGGTCTGCGATGGCGAAGAGGTTCTCATCGGTGGCATCATGGAACACATAGAGCAGGCCGGCATTCATTCCGGGGACTCTGCCTGTGTCATCCCAACCCAATCCCTCTCACCAGAGGTTGTTGCGACTGTCCGCGAATATACCAAAAAGATTGCGCTCGGCCTTGGGGTTGTCGGTCTTGTCAACATCCAGATGGCAGTAAAGGACAATGTGGTCTATATCCTTGAGGCTAACCCCCGGGCGAGCCGCACCGTCCCGTTTGTCTCAAAAGCAACCGGTCTTCCCATCGCAAAGATCGCGGCGAAAGTGATGATCGGAAAGAAACTGCGGGACCTCGGGTTTCATGAAAAAAAGATCAATCATGTGGCAGTAAAAGAGGTGCTCCTGCCCTTCAACAAACTAGCCGGCGTTGATACGATGCTCGGACCTGAGATGAAGAGCACCGGGGAAGTGATGGGAATCGATTATGACTTTGGGCTTGCCTTTTATAAGGCCTGCATATCAGCGGATAATGAGCTTCCGCTCAAGGGGAACGTCTTTGTCTCGGTCAACATCGAGCAGAAAGATGAAGTGATTCCTATCGCCCGGAGCCTGCGCGATCTTGGCCTTACCCTGTACGGGACCGAGGGCACCGTGGACTATCTGCACGATGCGGGAGTGGAGGCGTATCTCGTTCGGAAGGTGCAGGAAGGTTCTCCCAATGTGCTCGACATGATGCACCATGGCGAGATCCGGCTCATCATCAATACCCCTCAGGACCGACAGTCCCGTCAGGATCATTACCAGATCATGCGTGCAGCGGTGGATTTCGGTATCCCGTATATCACGACCCTTCAGGCAGCGCGTGCAGCGGCGCTTGCAATCGATGCAATCAAACGCGAGAAGATGACGCTCGAACCAATCAGCCACTATCTCAAATAGTTCCGGCGGGCTTGACGATTCTCTCTTTTTTACGTCTGTTTGAGGACTTTTCCACCAAAAGGTTCCTATGATTACAGTACCGTATTCCTGCTGGAGACTATCGAAAAAACCGTCGTAAAACCCCGCGAGATCCCGTGTTCAGGAAACACTCCTCCTAAAAATTTCATTTTTGTTCTTGATTTTTTGGTATTGGAGAGCGCCGTCAATCGTCTCTATTTCCGAAGACAGCCTTTGTAAATATATGGTGAGACGTCCAACCAGATGATCTGACAACAGGAAGTATCTATCATGGGAAAAGGTACTATCGTACTTGCATATTCCGGAGGTCTTGATACCTCCGTCTGTATCCCCCTCTTAAAGGAACGGTATGACTATGATCGTGTGGTCACTGTTGCGGTCAATGTCGGCCAGCGGGATGAGGAGATCGATGTGGCGACAAAAAAAGGCCAGAAACTTGCCGATCGCCACTATACTATCGATGTACGGGATAAATTTGTTGCAGCATATATCATCCCTGCGATCAAGGCGAACGGCTCCTACGAGGGCTACCCTATGGGGACTTCTCTTGCCCGGCCCCTGATTGCGGAAGAAGTAGTAAAGATCGCAAAGAAAGAGAAGGCAACCGCAATTGCCCATGGGTGTACAGGAAAAGGAAACGATCAACTGCGGTTCGATTTTATCATCCGCGCCGCCGGGCTCGAAGTAGTTGCACCGATCCGGGAGCAGAACCTGACCCGTGACTGGGAGATCGAGTACGCAAAGGAGCACCGCATACCTGTACCTGTCAAAAAGAGCAAGCCCTGGAGCATGGACGAGAACTGCTGGAGCCGGAGCATCGAAGGCGGCAGGCTCGAGGACCCGGCCTTCCACCCGCCAGAAGAGATCTACCTCTGGACCGTCTCACCGGAAAAGGCCACGGCAAAACCGGAGAAGATCACTCTCACGTTTTCCCGTGGCGTTCCGGTCGCCTTAAACAGGAAAAAATTCTCCGGTTATGCCTTGATCCAGAAACTCAACATCCTTGCCGGCAAGCACGGGGTCGGCAGGAACGATATGATTGAAGATCGTATCCTCGGGCTTAAAGCACGGGAGAATTACGAACATCCTGCAGCGACCGTTATCCTTACCGCCCACCATGATCTTGAGAGCTTGGTACTCACCCGGCAGGAATTGGCGTTCAAGAGAATGGTGGATGACAAATGGTCGGAACTGGCGTACAAGGGACTTGTATACGAACCACTGTATGCCGCGCTCAATGCGTTTATCGATACCACGCAGGAACGGGTAAACGGCCACGTCGATCTCGAACTCTACAAGGGAAGTGTCCGGGTGCTTGGCCGCAGTTCCCCGCAGGCAATTTACTCCGGGGATCTTGTCTCCTTTGACAGCGCATCCATCGATCAGTGCCATGCGATCGGCGTCTCCCAGTACTTCGGGATACAGGCACGCTTGGTTCATGCAATGAAACAGAAAAAGGTACAACGGAAATAAGTCCTGCCGTATGGTGTGCACGGCAATATCCCTTTTTTCTTCTGTTTCGTGCACCACAAAAAGAAATCTATATCCCGTAACAACCGGATCGTTTAGAGTATGTGCGCCAGTTTTTTCAGCCGCTGGGTAAAGCCACGACCCCATATCGTTGAAAGTCCTCCTCCCCCCTCGATTGCGCACGGTGCGGGAATGCAGTTCCCGGAATACAAGAACAAGCCCTATTTTATCGTGGCATCTGTTGAGATGGGTAACACAACCACCAAGTGTATTCTCACCGGGGTAAGTCTGGAAACCGGCAAATCGTATGTGATCAACAAGACCGTAAGCATGAGCCGGGACATCCGGCCGCCAAAGCCCGGTGAGGAGGTCTTCGGCGAGACGCTTGATGGGACAAAACTTTCTCGCCAGGCAGTGACCGAACTGGTGCGGGACACGCTGATCCAGTGCCACAAGGAGGCACGTCTTGACATCCTGACTGATCTCGACTTCGTTGTCCGCAGCACCGGCGTGGTGGCCGAGATGGAATCCCCGGATCAGATCGGGGATTTCGTCATCGCTCTTGCAAACGGCTGCCTGATCGCCGGTGTCCCGCCCAGGAAGATGACGCCGCCCATGACAAAGGCCAACCAGTCGGCAAAACTCCAGCCGTTCAGTTTTGCCGACAAGGTCGTTTTTATTGGTGCCGTTGCCGGTGTGATTCCGCCGGTGGGCTCGACCGGAGTCGAGATGGTTGCAAATGAGATGGAAGGAGAGCTCGCGATGGCCGGGATCAAGGAAGGGGCAAAGTGGACACCGGTCGATTTCCGGAATCCCTGTGTCTCCGTAGATTTCGGGACGACGCTTGACGGGCGGATCACCAGCGATGTCAGCCCTGATGATCCCAATCCGTTTGCAAAGACCATTGGGAACTTCTGCGGCCTTGCCGGGGCAATTCCCGATGCAATTGTCCGGGGAACCGGCCTTGTCCAGGAACGGACCGGCACCGCTCTCGATATCTTTGGCGAGAACAGCGTGAGCGGGGGATATTTTTCGGGCGGCAACCGAAGGGTCGTAGACGATTACATCAACCGGTGCCATGAGTATATCGATATCAGGATCGTGCCGCCGGACCGGAACCGGTTCGGGCGGGTGCCGGTCAACGCAAAACTTGCAAAGGAATCCCACATCGCCATGATCGGGTGCGACTGCGGGGTTAACAGTAGCGATCTTGACAAGCTCCTTGAGATCGGTGCCGAGATCCACAAAAACTACAACCTGTCCGTTCTCAACGAAGTGGTCGACCGGGTCTGCGCGAAGATGGCGCTCCGTCTTATTGATGTGGCCGTGGAAGAGCACATTGTCCCGCGGAACGCATCGATCGGTTTTACCGGGCGGGCGGCAATCTCGGGACGGAAACCCGAATATATTTTAGAAGGGATCACTGAGCGCAACCTCTTTGACGATCCAAACGACCACCTCGTCTTTGTGGATGACGGTCTTGCCCGGGGAGCGTCCCTGATGGGGCGGTGCATGAACTCGCTTGGGAAGCCCAAAAATCCCATCGGAGGAGTGCGGGGCGGGCCCTGTATTATGAGCCGGCGGATCAAAATAGGTAAGTAGGAATGTGTCAACCATGTCAGACAAGATAAGTAACGAGCAGAACGATGGCAGACAGACAGAGGAAGAACCGCTCTTTGACGTTATCATACCCCCGGGAGTACCACGTTCCGTGATTTTCGATGTGGTAAAAAAGTTCGATGTTGAAGTGGTGGAACGTAAAGAGAAACTCAGCTTTGCCAATATGGACGGTGATGAACGGGAACTTCTGGCCTTCCGTGCCCGGCGCGAAGTTGCAGAACAGATTGAAAAATATATGATCGAAAGAGTCCGCACGTTTATCGGGGAATAAACCCCTCTAACTCCCGATACCGCGGGATCATATTTTATTTTTTGAGGAGTTTTACCAGCAGTGCTTTCTGGGCGTGGAGCCGGTTCTCTGCTTCGTCCCACACGAGACTCTGCGGGCCATCGAGCACATCGCCGGTGATCTCCTCGCCCCGGTGAGCGGGCAGGCAGTGGAGCACCCGGACATCCGGGGCGGCGTGTCTGAGAAGCTGGTCGTTTACCGTGAACCCGTGGAAGGCGGCAAGCCGTTTTTCCCGTTCTGCCTCGTCTCCCATCGAGATCCACGTGTCGGTGACGATTACGTGTGCGTCTTTTGCGGCCGCCTCGGGAGTTTTTGCCGTAGTTACCTTGCCCCCAAGGCTCCGTGCCTTTTCTATCAACTCCGGTGCCACCTCGTATCCTTTCGGGCTTGCCACAGTGACCGCCATGCCGGTGAGGGCAGATGAGAGAACAAGGGAATTACAGACGTTATTTCCGTCTCCAACCCATGCGACGCTGAGATCCCTGATATCCCCGAAATGCTCCCTGATGGTCAGGATATCGGCGAGAATCTGGCAGGGGTGCTCGCGGTCGGAGAGCCCGTTGATAACCGGGATCGTGGCGTTTTCCGCCAGTTCCTCGACCGTGCTGTGCCGGTAGGCGCGGATCATCACGGCAGATACGTAACGTGATGCGACCCGTGCAGTATCACGGATCTCCTCACCCCTTCCTATCTGGAGATCCTTTGCGTTTAAGAAGAGCGCATGGCCGCCAAGTTCATGCATGCCTACTTCGAACGAGATATGCGTCCGGGTGGAGGACTTCTCGAAGATCATTGCAAGGGACATGCCCCGCAGCAGTTCGTGGGGTACTCCCGCCCGCTTCTGGCGCTTGAGGCGCTCGGCGCCGGAAATGATCTCGTCAAGTTCCGTTTTGGTGATATCCAGGATTGAAAGGAAATCTTTCTTCATTGCAGCTCCTTCATATGAGCGATCCGCCGGTCGAGCAGCGCCTGTGTCCCGATATCGCGGCGGTGGTGGACGCTTCCCTGCACGGCCGAAGCCGCCTGCTCCGCGATGCGTTCTGCCGTGGCAAGGGTACCCGCCTTCCCCACAAACGCGAGCGTCCGGGACGTGAGCGTAAAAAGCCTGCCGTCCCGAACTTCTACGTTTGCATAATAGAGGATAGCGCCGCCGGTCTCCCCCAGGTTAAGTGGTCTTCCGACCTTTGGGGCAGCAGGATAGCCCTCGGGCACAAGGTACTTACAGACCGTTGCCGCGTGCTCAAAGGTGACTTTCGATGCGGAGAGCGTTCCGTCCGTGACCCCGGTGACCGCATCGCAGAGATCTGAGGAGAGAAGCGTGAGCACATTCATTGCTTCAGGATCCCCGAACCGGGCGTTGAACTCTATTACCTTGGGTCCTTCTGACGTATTCATGAACTGGCCGTACAGGACACCCTTGTAGGGATACCCGTCTTTTGCCATCGCGGTGATGACCTCGGCCATGATGGAGAGGGCGGCGGTGTAATCCTTCCTGCTCACAAAGGGGAGCATATGATCCGGCATCGTGTACGACCCCATTCCCCCGGTGTTGGGCCCGGTGTCTCCGTCAAAGGCCCTTTTGTGATCCTGCACGAGCGGCATGGGGATGATATGAGACCCGTCGACAAATGCCTGAAGAGTAAACTCCTCGCCTTTGAGTCGTTCTTCGAGAACAACTTCCCCCTTGATCTGTTGAATGTAGTCGATGGCACCGGCAAGATCCACCTGCTCTCCCATGATCCGGACACCTTTCCCCCCGGTGAGGCCGATGGGCTTGATCGCCAGATCCCTGTTATGGTCCTTCACAAACGCGATAGCATCAGCCGCATTGTGGAAGACCCGGTAGGCCGGGTTGCCGCTGATATGATGGTGCGTCATTAAGTCCCGGCAGAACGCCTTGTCGGTTTCGATACGTGCCGCCGCTTTTGTCGGGCCGACGCACGCCACCCCCGCCGCGGAAAGCCGGTCAACCACGCCGGCCTCAAGCGGGGCTTCGGGGCCGATGAACGCATGGGTGACCCCGGTCTCTCTGGAAAACGCCACGATCCGGGCGAGATCCGTCTCTTTTGTGAGGCAGATCTTCTTTGCGATCCGGGCAATACCAGGGTTCTTCCTTGCCATTACGGAATAGATTTCAGTCTCGCTGTTTCGGGAGAGCGCAGATGCTATGGCATGTTCCCGTCCTCCGCCACCAACAACGAGGATCTTCATCATCCATCACATGGGTTCTTGTTGTTAAAAATGGTTTACGCTTCGGGGGTATGAGTCAGAGAATCTCGCTGACCCGGACAAGTGGGCAGAGATCGATGGCCTGCTTTTTTAATGTTGCCGCTGCGCCCTGCTCCCGGTCGACCACTGTGACAACACGGTCAGCCCGTGCGCCCGCGTTCCGCAGCGTAGAAATCCCGTAGAGGGCCGATCCACCCGACGTGGTGACATCCTCAACAAGGAGGACATCCTTTCCATTTATATCTCCGATGATCAACGACTTCTTGCCATGGTCTTTCTCTTCTGCCCGTATGATTGCAAAGGGTTTTTGAGCGGCAAGCGCCGTTGCGACCGCCAGTGGCACCCCCCCGACGGCAACCCCGGCCACGACATCAAAGTCGTACCTTTTTACTATCTCCTGTGCTATCGCCGCAAGAAATTCAGGATGCGTCACCGCGGTTTTCACATCGACATAGTACCGGCTCTTTGCGCCGGAAGCAAGGGTAAAGTCACCGAACTCGATGGCCTTGTGCTTGATAAGAAGATCTGCGAGTGCATTCATGGGTGTTCACCAGGGTTCCTTCTTGACACCGCACAGATACCCGATGATGTTGACCGTACGGTGGAGGATGGGTGTCAGGATAAGAATAACAATGAGGACGGGCAGCGTAATGTTTGAGAAGAGCCATGAGGGGTCAAAGACAAGCATCAGGGCAAAGGCACCGGCAACCAGGTCATACTGGTCGGCGATCAGCCATGAATCTCCCCGGTTTTTCCCAAGCCGCCTTTTTATAAAACTCTTTCCCATGTCCCCAAGGAGTGCCCCGAGCGAGAGGAGGACGATCGAGGCTGCCGTGTGCTGCGGCAGGAATGTCCAGCCATAGGTACCGGCGAGCCAGATCTGCAATGCCCCAACTGCGATGCCGGCAATCACACCGCATATGAGACCCCGGTACGTCTTGCCGTCACCAAGGAGCCTGCGGCCGTCGGAATAGTTTTTGTTAAAGTCTATCGGTGTCCCGCCACCGCAGAGTGCAGCGACGGGGTTTGGGACATAGGCAGGAACCATGATCCAGAATGCGGCGAGCAGTGTCGAGAGCAATGGTATTATGAATGACTCAGCACTAATAATGTTGCACTCCAATATCTCTAATAAAGAGCAGATAAAAAGATTAAGGTTACTAAAAATAGCCAAAAAAAATAGCCAAAAAAAATTCCTGTCATTGCTGCATCGGGTGGATACAATATGTTGATCAAAAAAACACGCAGCCTTTGCCCTGTCTGTGGGGCAGTCCTGGAAGCGGATATCGTAGAAGAAGAGGGGAAGATCTGGATCGCAAGAACGTGCCCGGAGCACGGGAAGTTCCGGCACGTCTACTGGTCCGATCCTAAAATGTACCACCGGTTCGAACATTACGATGTAATCGGTCGCGGCGTGAGCAATCCCCAGAACACGGTGACCTCGGATAATTGTCCTACCGCGTGTGGCCTGTGCAGCAACCACCATTCGGGAACGCTCCTTGCAAATATTGACCTGACCAACCGGTGCAATCTCGACTGCAGTTTCTGTTTTGCCAATGCCCGTGCCTGCGGGTTTGTGTACGAACCGAGTTTTGACGAGATTGTCAGTATGATGCAGATGCTCCGAAATGAGAAGCCCGTGCCGACACCTGCCGTGCAGTTCTCCGGTGGCGAGCCGACCATGCGGGACGACCTTGTCGATATCGTTAAAAAGGCAAAGGAACTGGGATTTCCTCAGGTCCAGATCGCAACAAACGGTGTGAAACTGGCAAACAACCCGGTCCTTGCCCAGCAGCTCAAGGATGCCGGCCTCTCAACGGTCTATCTCCATTTCGATGGTGTCACTCCTGCGACAAACCCGTATTTAAAAATCCACTTAAAAGCGCTGGAGAATCTGAATAAGGCCGGGGTTGGCGTGGTGCTCGTGCCGACAATCATCAAGGGGAAAAATAATCAGGAGGTTGGAGAGATCCTGAAATTTGCCGCAGATCATATCTCAATTGTGAGAGGCGTAAACTTCCAGCCCGTGGCATTCACCGGTGCGGCAAAGGATGAGGATCTCGAGAAGGAACGGATCACGATCCCCGAACTTATCGGGGATATCGAGACCCAGACCAATGGCATCTTAAAGAAGAGCGACTTTTACCCGGTTCCCTGCGTGCTGCCGTTTTCTGATCTGGTGGAGGCCTATACCGGCCGGCCGCAGGTGCGCTTTACGGCTCACGAGCACTGCGGGGCGGCAACCTATGTCTTTGTAACCAAGGACGGGATGACACCGGTAACCCGGATGGTCGATGTGGAGAGTCTCTTTGCAGCGATTGAACAGATGTCAAACAAGCTCAAGAAAGGTGGCACCATCAACAAGTATGCGACACTGCTTGAGGGTGTCAAAGAACTCCACGCATCGTTCAAGAAAGGCGAGAAAGGGAGTACGGCCGAGTTCTGGAAACTGATCGGAAAGACGCTGATTGGCCAGAATTTCGATGCGCTGCGGGAGTTCCACTGGAACGCGCTCTTCATCGGCACGATGCATTTCATGGACCGGTACAACTACGATATCGAGCGTGTCCAGCGGTGCTGCATCCACTATGCGACGCCGGATGGCAAACTTATCCCGTTCTGTACCTACAACAGCGGCCCGGTCTACCGGGAACAGATCTGGAAGAAACACGCGAAAAAAGAGACACAGTAATTTTTCAAATCTTTTTTAGGGGTATTTTTGTTAATACGATTTTACCGGTTTCATTTCCTGCCTGCCATGGCAGTGTTGTACCGAGCGCAGCAGTACATCTCACGCAGTGTAAAACATACCTTGGAGGGGTACCCCCATGAAGACCGCGCAGCTTGCAACCACGAAAAGCGCGAGTAACATGTACATCTGATAGTTGGATGTACATGTGACTGTTGGATGTACATCCAACTAAACTCCAGCAGCCCACGTCGGACATTCCGGAACCGGGGGGTGGGGTACCCCGAGAGGCAAAGTGGGGAGGGGTTGGCTGATCACCCGCAGATTACAGGAGACCCCCATGGGGGGTACCTTTTGTGTGCATGCGACCCCCCACCTCCCCATGCGGTGAACGCGGATCCACGTTTGTTAGAATCCTGCCGGATTTCAGACTCCCTTTTGTCTACATTCGGATATTCCGTGGTCACATAATATCCATACGTGAACTTGCGGAAAGATCCCATCCTCACAAAAATGGCAGTTCCATGCCGGTTGCCTGTCGTATTGCGATCGATGCGATCGCAAGATCCTGGATGGCAAGCCCGGTGGAGTCAAAGACCGTGATCTCATCCGGGTGTTCACGCTTTCGTCTGCCGATCACAACCTCGCCAATCGTGCCGGCGATCATCCATGGCTGGTAGAGTCCCTTGCTGATGGGCACGTTTATTTCCCCCGAGTGAAATGCCTGCGCCGGATCGTCCACGAAGACCCGCGCCCGGTGCAGGATTGCCGGGTCAAGTTCTTCTTTTCCGGGGGCATCTGCGCCAATTGCGTTGATGTGCGTGCCCTCGTGGATTCATTCGCTTTTAACGATGGGAGCGCGGGACGGCGTCGTTGTGACGAGCACGTCGCAGTCGCATGCTCTCTCTATGGATACACTTTCTGCATCAAGGGGTGCGAGCCGAGCGGCCATCGCTTCGGCATGGGCAGGATTCCGGCTCCAGACCCGGACCCTGGTGAGGGAAAGTTCCCGCGCGGTAGCCCGTACCTGTGCTTCTGCCTGGCGGCCGGTGCCGATGACCCCGAGCACGCACTCCTTTTTTGGTGCAAGGTATTTTGCGGCGACTGCCCCGGCTGCCCCTGTCCGCATGTCCGTGAGCCGGGTCGCGTTCAGGATGGCAGTCGGCATGCCGGTTGCCGTATCGAGAATGACCGTCAGCGCCATCACGGTCGGGAGCCCCGCCTTCGGGTTGTCCGGGTGGACGTTGACGATCTTCACCCCGGCGATCCTTTGCGAGGGAAGGTACGCCGGCATCGTCCGGAAATCCCCTGTCGGAAGGGTAATGTAGACTTTGGGCGGCATCTGCACGAGACCGTTCGCGTGATCGGCAAATGCAGCCTCGACAGCCCGGTTAACGTCGCCGATATCGACGCCCTGATCCGGATCAGGGAAGTAGCGCATGAACGATTGATGCACCTGCTCGGATTTAGCGTTATGCTCTCGCGCGGGAATTCCCTCGCAAAAGATTTTACGCCCTAAAAGAGCAGTTCGTTCATTTCCGGTGCAGCAGATGCCTGTACGGCAGATAGATTCAACCACGAATCCTCCATCACTATACAATAATAACGGTCAAAAAAGCAAAGAAAAATTCAGGCGTATTCCATTTCCTTGAGCGTCTTTTCCGCCAGGTCCTTCATACGTGCCGAGATCCGTGATGATGAGGTATAATCGACATCTTTCATCGCATTTGCAATTTCGTTCCCGAGCACGAAGATGGCATACTTGTGCTCGAGCTTGCTCTTGTGCAACTGGGAAGGTGTAATCTTCAGGGCATTATACTGGGAAAACTTCAGATCAGGGTTGGCTTCTTCAAAATCGTCCTTGATTTCGTAGAGTATCTTGTGAAGGGTGATAAGTTCTTCCTTGTGCATATTGCCACTCCAAAGTGTTACATGGGGTGCAACTTGCATAAATAAATTTGTGTGAGCCCGGTTTTACGAGCTCATTTTCATCAACCGGATGTTTAACGGTCTTTTTATAATTCCCTTAAAATCTGTTGCTGCGACATATTCAAACCCTTTCCAGACCAGCCGGTCGAGCAGTTTCTGATCGACGGTGCGGTCAACTACGAGGCCGGCCGCCGGTGCATCCAGTGTTTCCACTGCTTTCTCAACCTCTTCTGACCGGATCTCCCTGATTACCGCCATGTCCTCGTTCAGGAACCGGGCGACATTCCTGCCTTTCACGTCCTCCATATGATCCCGGATTGTCACCGGGACTTTGGGCACGCTCTCTTTTGCTCTCTTCTGTCCCGTGCCGGACCGGGCGACCATGTCGCTGCGATTTCCTTCACCGGGAGCCGGTACCGCACGGGGTGGCCGGGACAGATCTGCCGGGAGCTCGGCTGCGTCCTCGAAGTACTGGTCGCGGACGTACTCGACCGGCACCTTGTTTCTCAATGTCTTGATGACCTCTTTTTTGGTCATATCCTCGACGCTCTTTCCCCGGGGGGAGAATGCGACGTAATCGAGGTCTGCCACCTGCAGGAGTTCCCGCAGGATCAGTTCCCCGCCCCGGTCGCCATCGAAGAACGCGGTTGTGGTTTTCTTCTCGCAGAGGTCGACGATTGATTTGGGGATGTTGGTGCCCTCCACGGCCACCGCGTTCTTGATGCCGTACCGCAGGAGGTTGATGACATCCGCCCGGCCCTCGACAATAATAATTGCATCCGACTCAAGGACGTTGGGACCGGCCGGCAGTTTTTCGTCCCCGATCGTTCCGACCTTCTCGACCCGCATCGTCTGGCGGACATCGTCAAGGAGTTCGTCACTGTCTATCGTCCCGTCATCGAATCGTTCGATGAGGATCTCCTTTGCACGCTCGACAATCTTCTTCCGCTTGCTGACCCGGATGTCTTCGATCGTGTTCACTGCCACGTGTGCGACGCAGGGCCCCACGCGGTCAATTGTCTCAAGCGATGCAGCAAGAATTGCCGTCTCTGCCCGGTCGAGGGAAGTGGAGATCAGTATTTCTCCGGTCGTCTCTCCTTTCTTACTTGCTATCTGGACGTCAATTCTGCCGACCCGCCCGGTTCTCTGGAGATCCCGCAGGTCAAGGTCTTCGCCGAGTAACCCTTCAGTCTGCCCGAAAATGGCACCGACTACATCAGGTTTCTCGACCACCCCCTCTGCGGTGAGGCTGATATGAATAAGGTACTTGGTAGTATC
>NZ_PMZU01000018.1 GCF_003170075.1 Methanoregula sp. | reverse complement strand
ATCTTTGATTCTGGTGCTAAAGGAGCATATTACCCTTAATTTTTTATCCGGATTCCGGTTTTTGATCCGCCGCGGGGGCGTCCCTTCCGGAATGGGCAGTACTCATCGTACGTGAGGAAAGCGGTAACGATCCCATCAGCATAATGCCTGCAGGAGGGCACACGCAGGGGCATTAATTTAAAAAAAAGATTCGGCCGTTACGGCGCCGGTGCCATCGGGGCCGCTTTTTTTGCTGCAAACGAGGTCACGATGGCAGCGATACCGATAACGATGGCAAAGATCCCTGCAATAAACGGCAGGAGTGCTGCCGAGACCAGGGGGAAAGCGAGCAGCAGGATCCCCAAGATGAGGCTGAAGATCCCAAGGATGCCATTTCCTGCATCCTTCCGGGAGAATGCGTGATACAGGTGGGCACCGCCGGTGATGCATGCCCAGAATCCAATGAGGATGATGAAGAACGACAGCAGGAAGAATGTGCTGTACAGTGGGTAGGCAAGGACGATGATGCCCGCGACAAGGTTTAAGATCGCTAGAATGATCTTCCAGCCCATGTTTGTCCGGACAACGGCAAGGCTTGCAAGGGAGAAGATACCCCCCACAAGCCAGTACGCGCCAAGGAAGGTGATGAAGATCACGGTTGTGATGCCGGGCGATGCAAGGAACATGATCCCGACAAGCAGGGCAAGGATTCCCCACAGGAGGACAATCCACCAGGGAAAGAGCCCTGGTGCATTGCACCCGCATGAGCACCCGCACGGCTCCGGAGTAGCAGTTGTTTCAGCCATAATAAACCTCAAAAAGTATACCAGAACTCTGCCGCGACGGTATTTGAACGCTTGCTTTTTATAGTACACGCCAGCCGGGTGAGGCTGCACGGCACCGGGAATTTTCCCGGAGGTCCCGGCCGGATTATCCGCACTCCGGCATCCCGAGGATCGTGCGGATCCTCGCTTGAGTCTCCTTTGGCGTCCCGGTCGTATTGAGCAGGTAGCAGTTTGTCCGGTCGATGAGGTCGCTGATGTACCGGGTTCGGAGTGCGGTCTTGCGGGCATCTTTTACCAGGAGGTGCGGGTTGAAGTAACCGTTCCGGGTAAAAAGATCGAACGCTTCGCTCTTTTCAAGGGAGGAGAGGATCTGCGGGTCGGCTGTGTCCCGCTTGAGGATGATGATCGTGTTTAAGGTGGTAAGCGGCAAGAGCCGCCCTTTGCCCACGACCCACCGGATGTCGGCGACTGCACGCCCGTCCGCATCATACTCATTTGCTGCTACCAAGCCATCGAACTCCTTCCAGATGGCAGACAGGTCCTGCCGGATGTAAAAGTTTCTCTCAGAGCCGTACGCAAGGATCTCGGGGCCGAAGACGCGGGCAAAGAACCAGTCGTCCGAGATGATCCGGGCATGCGGATCGCGGAGGAGACCGTAGGTCTGCGTGGTTTTTCCCGCGCCGGAAGTCCCGACCATGGCAAGCCCTTTTCCCCCGACATCAACGCAGGCGCCGTGGACCGAGCAGATGCCGTGCTCGTCTTCAAGGATGTCGCCGCACAGGCCAAGCGCAATCGATTTGATCCACCCATAGTAGGTGAAGTTGAAGAGAAACGCCGTCTTTGAATACGGGTCGAACTGCACCGTGTTGTCCCCGCAGGAAGGATCCCTGAAAACATAGAGCCGTCCGTGCGAGCGGATGTTCTGGGACATCGGGTAAAAGTTCTCCTGCCAGGTCTCAAGAAGTGCCCGGTCATCGGACAACAACTTGATGCAGCAGCCGAAGATCTCGGACTTTATTTCATAGCGGACTTTTAAGGCATAGCGCTCGACCAGGCCCTCTTTTTCATCTGGGGAGATCAGAGTGATGGTGTAGGTCATATGAGAGGGGCCTCCTTACGATACCACGACGGAGGCCGACTCGTCAAACGGGTTTGTCCGCATCGCAAGCGAGAAGAGGTACGGGTACTGGCCGTGCATGTATTCCATGTACCGGAACCACTCATCAACGAGTGCAGTATAGACCCGGTTTGTATCGCGTTCGAGATGCACAAGATCAGTCCGGGGCAGGGTGGCAAGCCCTTTCCTGGCTTTCATCTCCTCGATCAGGTGCCCGAGCGCGAGCATGAGCCCGGTAAAAGACTCGTGCTCGAAAACCATCGGATTCTCCACGATCCGCAGGGCAAACTCCTCGTGGGCGAAAAGGAACTCCTGCAGGAGGTGCAGGTCGAGCTGGTCGATGCTGACACTGCACGGGTGCTGTGCGAGGTATGTATGAATCTCCCGGAACTGTGCGGGAGTCCAGCTGTCGCGTACCACGAACTCGCGCCGCAGCTCTGCCACCTTTGGATCTGCCTGCGCGAGCATGGCGAGGAGCGGCGTGCCTTCGGTCGAGAAGAAGGCGCCTATGATCAGGTTGAGTTTCTCAATGCGCTGCAGTTTCTCCCGCGATTCAAGCATCTCGTCAATGATCAGCGTAACGAAGAGTACCTCGATCGGGACAAAGGCAAGGGAAGTGACAAAATAGAGCAACAGGTGTTGTGCATCCTGGAAGATCAGGAAGTGGACGGCATAGATCGCAAGGGAGAGGGTGATAAGCCCTGCGGCCACAAGCAGTTTCCACCGGGTATCCTCTTTCATCTGTGTTTTTCTCTTGTTCGGATGAGCAATTAAGGTATTTATGAGGACCCCGTCCGGGAGAACAAAGGGCGGCGTACTGTGACGCGAGGAAAGCACGGGTAAACGTGTATGGCTAAAAGCCATTGCCGGTAAAAATGATAGTGGAGTATGCTGGCATTTTTAACTGAAATCCTATAAAATAGTAATAAAACCGCTTGTTTATCGTAGGCCGGTGCATATGATTCTCCAACAAGCACGAGTGTTCCCATGAAGTACCACACTGCCCCTGGTGATCCCCTTCCCCATTGCGCCGTATTCTCGGTCACCACGCTCACCCGGCGGTTCCCGGAACCGGCAACCGTCCCGGCAGGAGCGCTCTGGGTGCTTGTCTCCGGCCAAGGTGTGGCGATCCGCGATGGCGATATCCCGCAGATCTACGCGGAGTCCGGCCCGTCACCGGCCGTCCCCGTCACCGGCCCGGTTGAATACCTCGGCCACCGGGGCACAACACCCTGTTACGCAGCAGAACTGCCGGAGGATATCCCGCTCCCGGAAGGCCGGGTTATTGTTGGTGTGCGGGAGCTCTATGGCAGGATACCGGATGAGGATGTCGCCATCGCGGCCTTTGCGGTACGGATGATCGCGTCTGCAAAAGCGAGCCGGTTCTGTGGCCGGTGCGGGACAAAGACCGTGCCGGTCCTTACCGAGCGGGCAAAAAGATGCCCGGCCTGCGGCCTTGTCGTCTATCCCCGCATCTCCCCGGCGATCATTGTGCTCATCACCCGTGGCGAAGAGTGCCTGCTTGCCCGCTCGCCCCGGTTCCCGAACGGGATGCACAGCGTGATCGCCGGTTTCGTGGAGCCGGGCGAGACACTGGAGCACGCCGTCCACCGCGAGGTAAAAGAAGAAGTGGGCCTCGTGGTAAAAAACATCAGGTACTTCGCGAGCGAGCCCTGGCCGTTTCCCGACTCCCTCATGATCGGGTTTATTGCCGAGTATGCAGCCGGGGAGATCGAGATTGACAACAACGAGATCGTCTCTGCCGGCTGGTTTGGTCGGGACGCTCTCCCGCCGCTGCCCGCACCCATGAGTATCTCGCGGGCGCTCATCGACCGGTGGGTGGAACGGGGAAACCTGCGGCATTAAACCGCGAAAACCTTTTTTACGGGGTAATAGTAAGGAAAACCTGCACGGTGCCCGAGCGGGCAGCCGGTGATTTGTGTAAACGCAGGCGATATAAACATAGATATAATATAAAGACTTTTAATTCTGTTAGAGAGCAATGGAGATGAATTCTGAACCATCAGGTACAGATGAAGACATCCAGGGTGGAGAGAGCGCCATCGATATCTTCATTCTCTGTAAAGATGACCGGGATTCCCAGCAGCTCATCGGGCAGCTGACCCCCCTGCGGTACCGGATCACTCTTTTTACCGACAGCACGGACCTGCTTGAGAGCCTTCATACGGGAAAACCCAACCTTCTCATCTGCGACACCACCGGCCCGGAACAGGACGGCTATACTGTCTGCCGCGAGATAAAAACAGACGTCGATCTCTGGAGGATCCCGGTCCTCCTTGTCACCGGTGTCGCAAACCTCGGCGACCTCTTAATTGTCCTTGACAGCAATGCGGACAACTTTATCGCACGGCCGTATAATCACCAGTACCTCCTCTCGCTTGTCGATATAATGCTCACGTCCCCGGTCGAAAAACCGGATCCGGAGAAAATCAGGACACAGTTCAAGATACAGCACGAAGGCCGCGAGTACGTGATCATGGCGGACCGCAGGAAACTCCTGGAATTCCTGCTCTCCTCGTTTGAGATGGCGGTCGGCCGGGCAGCAGAACTGGAACAGACGCAGCGTGCGTTTGATGGCCTGAAATCCACGCTCGAACGCCGGGTCGCAGAGCGGACCAGCGAACTGAGCACGGAAACGGCCCGGCTCCAGACGGTCACAAACGGGCAGACCCGCGAGCTGGAGAGTGTGAGAACCACCCTTGGCGGGCTGAAAAACGATATGGTGACCCTGCGCTCCCGTCTTGAAGAGCGCGAGATGGACGTTACCAGGAAAAAGGCCGAACTGGCCACACTCACGCAGGAACTGGAAACAACCCGCGCCCGGTTTGCGGAAGCGGAAGATACGATCCGTACGCTCGGGACCGAGAAGGATGAACTCGAACATGCCCTTCGCGGCGATGCGGATATCCTGAACCGTGACCTTGAGCAGACCCGCGCGGACCTGTCTGCGGCAAAAAAAGAGCTCGCGGAGGTCTCCGGGCAACGGGTGGCGCTGGAGACACAGCTTGCCGGGCTCGCGCACGACCATGAAGAATCAGAACGGGCGCTTGGCACCCGTTCGATCGAGATCGAGCAGCTCAGGAGTGCTCTCAACGACGAGAAAAGCCGTGCTGATGCAGCCGGGCAGGAAGTCAAATCCGTCCTCTTAGAGAAAGCCCGGGCCGAACAGGATCTCCGGCAGATGGTAGAGGAGATCACCGAAAAGGCAAAGCAGCAGTCACAGGAGTGCCTGCGGCTCGCAGATGAACTTGCCGCAGAAAAAGAGCACCGGGCCAGTACCGAGCAGCAGTACAGCGAACTTGCGCAGGAAGCGGCAAAAAAAGAGGCGGGTTTTGTCGCTGAAAAAGGGACACTCATGGAGCATCATGACGCGCTCCAGCAGAAGTGCGATGCGCTCACGGAATCGGTTGGTGCCGAGCGCCAGAAGAGCGCGACGCTCGAAGCCGAGCTCGTGCGTATAACCGCGGCAAAGGAACAGATCACCGGTGAAATCCAGGCATTAAAAGAGCAACTCGATACGACTGTCGCCTCACTTGAAGAGGAAAAACGACTGCGTGCCGGCGTGGAAACAAGCGCAAAAGAGATTGCGGAGACAAAGGACAGCGAGGTACGGGAACTCAACACTACCATCGGTGCACTCCGGCAGGATCTGGAGAAAGCCCGGGCCGCTCTGGAGAGTGCAGAGCAGGAGCGGGAGGCCATGGCTGGTGCGCACAAGAGTCTCAGCGACGACCTTGCCGCTGCCGAGCTCGCGAAGGCGCAGTCAGAAAAACTGGCCCGCTCGGCTGTGTCAGACATGGAGCAGATCCGGGAAGAACTGGAGACCGAGCAGCGGCTGCGCCATGCGACTGAAGAGAAACTCTCGGAGGAAACACAGGCAAAAAGGAACATCGAGCAAACCTCAAATGCGATAAGTGAGCAGACCGCTGCAAAGGAGCGTGAACTGCTCGCAAAAATCCAGGACCTTTCGGATAATCTCACGTCAGAGCGCGAGGCGCATCGCACGACAGAGGAGACCCTCGCGCGTGTGGCCCGTGAGAAGGAGCAGGTGGAACAACAACTGCGGGCCATAACTGATTCAAAGGTGACAGAAGAAGCTCAACGCGAAGACAATCTCAAAAAACTCGAGGTCTATCTCAAAACCGTGCTTGACCGGCTGCGGTCGCTCGAGGAACAGCTCCGCGATGCCGAGCGGGAACAGGCAACAAAAGATGCGGCACTCCAGGCCCTCGAAACAGAGATCGAGCGGACCGGTGCTGCACTTGCGGCAGAAAAAGAAGAGCGCCATGCGGCACAAGAGGAGTGTGCGGAGGCCAAAGATGCCCTGGCCACCCTCAGAAAAAGGCCCCTGGTCCTGTCTGCAACAAGAGAAGAAGTGCCATCAGGAAATCACGCGATGGTCGCAAAAGGGCCGGACCTTCCCACCGTGATCATGCACGGGGCGCTGGCACTTTCCCGTAAAGAGATCGATCACCCGGTGCCAGTACAGCAACCGGCAGATCCGGTGAAAGCAGCCGCCCCCGCAAAACCGGATGCGCCGCAGGTAAGGATCCAGAGCGTGGAAGACCTCTTTGAAGAGCCAAGGGAACTCGATATCAACGACCTGTCAGATGCGATCCCGACACCTGCTGCTCCGGGCGGTGCGGTTGGGAGTGATGCCCCGGAGATAACCGGGGACGACACGGGAGGTACAGCAGGGGACGATGACGCGGCTCCTGATGAGGGGGACCCAAAAGAGGCAACTACTATTGCAGACGAGGGTGAAACCGATGACGGTGTGGCGGCGGATGAGGGCGGTGACGAAAGCATGTCCGGTGAGGAACAGGTACCGGAAGCCGGCATCCCGGCATTCAGCCGCCAGCAGTGGTTCGATCTTTTGAAATGGGCGCACAATGCCGAGGCGCTGACTCACGAGGACCGGCTCAGGATCGTCAAGCTCGGGCGGCTGCTCCAGAAAGGCCGGCGGCTGACCGGGCGGCAGGAAACGCAGCTGGAAGAGCTCGTGACACTTGCCTATGCAAAAGGATACCGGCCAAAAGAGTGAGCAACCCGGACTATCAGATTTTTTTGGTTTCGCGTAAACGTTTGTTACCGGCCGTACGAGGCAGTTACTTTTTAAACCTTTTTTAATGATCAGGTGCTTTTTGCCGGTGACGGGACCTTTACGTCGCCAGCCGACCCGGGGTCCCGCCGGATCGAGACTTCCGAAAAATATACCATCGTGCCCAGGCAGATGCCAAGACCGGCAATATTTAACGGCAAAAAGAGTCCGGGTGCAAGAATGCCCAGGTTGTCGAGCCCGAAAAAGACGAGGAGCACCGTGCAGTGCTGGATATGGTACTGGGCGATCCGGGGATCGGTCTTGTCACAGGGGCGGATGGAACCGGCGACCGTCCAGGGACTGAACGGGAAGAACGGGAAGATGCCTTTTCTCGTGCAGAGGTCCTCGACAAGGTGGAGTCCCATGCCAAGGAGTATACCGCCAAGAAATGCAGCGGCCGATCTGGTAATGAATGCATTGCCGGTCGCATATGCCGGGATGTACAGGATTGCACACGTGCATGCAGATACAAACAGGACACCGGGAATTGAGTGGATCAGCCTTTTATCCGCAGGATCCGGAACCAGGTGCCGGGTGTGCGCATAGATCCGGCACAGGACCGGCGCGCAGATCCTCCGGGAAAACTGCACGATCAGCCAGGCAACGGTGCGGAAAGGATGATGCTTTGGCCGGGTCATGTGGATATCCGGTAGAAGGACGCCGACGCAGGTACCGGCGATGACCAGGGCCATCATGAGCGGGTCTGTACGAAAGAATGAACTACAGAGAATAAGTGCGCACATCAGGGCAAGTGCCATATGGTGCCGGGTGATCATGACGGGAGGGTCCTCACGTTTTTGAGCGCTCCAGAGGTGACCGAAAGGATTTCCGGTTCGTGGAGCTGTCCGGTGGTGTGGGTTGACTAAAAAGGGACCGGCTGCCGGAAAAAACCGGATCAGGCACACGCGGTCCCTGCATTTTTCCCGGATAATTCTGGACAGTATATGCA
>NZ_PMZU01000065.1 GCF_003170075.1 Methanoregula sp. | reverse complement strand
CAGTAAACCATATATGCAAATGAGAGAGTAAAAAAATATTACGATGCTTTTGGATTATTTTGAAAAGGTCTGTGAGCGTATGAAGGCTGGAACGAGGTCCAAACGGGGACTAATTTTCGCCTTGTTCTGTAAGCCCGAGCCCACAGCACTTGAAGACTGCCCGTCTACAAAGTGCGACATTGCAACCGGAGCCCGCTGTGCGATGAGCGGGGTATCGCTGTGGCGGATGATGTGCGGCAACATTCCTGTTTTTTCACTTTTTACTTTCTTCCCGGATTGACAATACCGCCGGCTAAACGGCCGAACGGGATTATTCAGAGCGATTGTTCGTTAGAGTACCTGCCGAATTACGACAGGAATTTCTGACCGGTCAATCGCTTTTCCCGGTCCGGTCGGACCGGACCAGAATTTCGTTTCAATCGATAGCAGGTAGGGGAACCTGCGTATCGCCCACACAACAAAAAAACGCAATCACGAGGATGCAGAGGACCGTGAGTTAATGCAGCAGAGATCTACCCATTCAGAAGAATCACTCCAACCAGCAGTCACGACACCACAGTATGAATCGCATGTTGAGAATTCCAAAGGACCTCTGAAGGTCACGCAGGAAGCCGTCGAAGCATACGAAAAACGAACAGGCTTCTATGGCATCGGGAGGATCATGGTCGAAGACGGGCACTGGCTTATCGTCACAAAAGAGGAGCTCGCAAGGTCCAGGGCCCAGGAACAGACCAGCCACACCATGATGTCACGCCAGCGGGGGCTTGCATGAGCCCCTGTGCAGCCGGCCATATTTTGCACGGCAACGAGGGCCGCGTATATATCTGCATCTGGGAAGAGCGGTACCAGATTTGCCCGGAAGATCTCGGTATGCTTTTCTTTGTCGGCGATCGCGTGCCGCTCATGAAAAAAGGTCCGGCCCTGCAGGTCTACCAGATATCCGGCCTGGTCTCCCTCAGCCCCTCCGGGCAGGCCGTCATCATCGCGATCGACAAGCAGCGGTATATGATGCCCCGCGCCAGGCTCCTTGCCGTCGCGCTCGGGGAAGAAGCATCCTGCGATTTCTTCGAGATGCCCGAAGAAAATTCGGACATTGAAATTATCTCGCCGCACAAGGAAGGTGCGACTTCATGACCAGCCGTCGCGGTACGCTGGTTGAAGAGGGGGCCCGCGAACTGCTCCAGATCCACGGCTACACCGTTCGGGTTATTCCTCCCGGTTTTAACAAGCGGCTCCCGCCGGTACATCTCATCGCCACCCGGCCATCGGGCGAAACCATGTTCATCCGCATCCAGAAATTGTCCCACCGGTCACCTACGGCAGAGTCCATCGAGAGACATTGCCCGAACGATCTCACGCAATTCCGTAAGTACATCTCCAACCATCCTGAAGAAGCGGGGCTTCGCTGCGAGATCTGGATCTACACCCTGACGCACGGCTTCCGTTGTTTTGAGATCCTGGCGGACAGCATCCGCGAGATCCCGAAACTCGCGTTGCACCCTCCGGGAATTTCACGGGCCCGGGGTGAGGCATGAGCGCCGTGCGCCGCATGCAGGTGCTGGAACAGCAGGCCGGAAAGATTCTCATAAGTCTGGGGTATGAGCCGGTGATCGTGAGCAACTTTGTCCGAAGCTGCCGGTATATTGCCTTCCACCTGACCGCCAACAAGAAACTGGATGACGGGACCATCGATTCCGTGATGGTGAAACTGAAAATTTCCCTGCATCCGATTGAGTCCCTTGAGGAAGCCGCGGTGTTCTGCCGTGAGGAGATTGCAAGCGTGAAGAAATTTTTTGAACGGCTGCCTCCGGATGAAAAGCCCCCCCGGTTCGAGGTCTGGATCTCCATTCCACTGAACGGGTTCCAGCAGTTCGAGATTACTCATGATGGCATTCGGGAGATCCGGTCGCCCGGTGACAGGGCATCTTTTACACGAGGTGCGTCATGATCGCACAATGGGCGTTCAGTGCCTTGAAACAGCGGGCCACCGAACTGCTCATCTCCCGGGGCTTTGAACCAGTCCTCCCCGTAGAGGAATGCTACATCTCCCACTATATCCCGCTCCACCTGGCAGGGGCAAAGGGCGACAACGAGGTACTGTGCGTGAAACTCCGGATGGCGTATGGCGCGGTGAGCGTGCCCTATGTCGAATCGTTCTGCCGGTTCGAGATCTGCCAGTTCCGCACGCTCCTCACGATAGACCCGGGCAATGTTTTCATCCGCTGCGAGGTCTGGGTCGTGTCGCCGAACGGTTCCATCCATTGCTACGAGGTTTCGCCCGATGAGATCCGCGAGGTGGCGGCCTATGCCCGATGAAGAAAGACCGACCGGGACCATCGAGAAGATCGATGGCATTCCGCTCTACTTGATTCCAAAGACGATCGCGGAGCAGATCAAGAAGAAGGGCGATGCCGTCTTCCAGATCCTTGTCGTGCGGAAGTTCCATCACCGCTATTCCGTGAATGTCGAGACATTCGACGAGCACGCCGCGCGGGTGAATCAGGCAGAGCCAGCCAAGAATGAAGGCGACGGGCATGCCTGACCCGACAGTTTTCCCGCAGCAGACCAGAGCAGGGATCCGGGTGGTGACGTGTGGATGGTCTGCTCCGTGATGCAGTCGCCCGTTTAGCCGGGCCCGGGCAGGTTGTCGAGGTCCGGGCGCTCACCGATCAGTACACTCACAGCGGCTACTTCAGCGATCCCGCTCTGCTCGTCCGGGCCGTGGAGCCGCTCGATACTGACAGCTCAGTGCACGGCATTTATGTCACGCTGAATGAGGTGAACCCGGCCCTGCTCTCGCGCCGGGCAAACCGGATCAAGATGCGGCTCGGCAAGAAGGACAGCACGACGAGCGACGCGGATATCCTGCGCCGCCGCTGGCTGCCGGTCGATATCGACCCGCTGCGACCGAGCGGCGTGTCGAGCACAGACGAGGAGCACGGGCTGGCGCTCGCGAAAGCCGATGAGGTGGCCCGCTGGATCGCCGGGCTCGGATTCCCGGAACCGGTCCGAGCAGACTCCGGCAACGGGGCCCACCTACTCTACCGTATCGACCTGCCGAACGATGAGGCCGCGACCGCACTGGTGAAGAGCTGTCTTGCAACGCTCGACGCGCTCTTCTCCGATGACCGGGTGTCCGTGGACACGGCGAACTTCAACGCGGCCCGGATCTGGAAACTCTACGGCACGGTCTCGCGGAAGGGTGACGATACCCCGGACCGCCCGCACCGGAGGAGCCGGATTATTGCGGCTCCGGATGAGCTGAAGGTTGCGAGCGCGGAACAGCTCAGGGATCTCGCGGCCCGGCTGCCGACCGAGCAGCACGCACAGCAACAGCCGGCGACTACGAAGGGCAGTGGCTTTGACCTGCGCGGGTGGCTCTCCGATCACGGGCTCGGCGTCCGGTCCGAGAAACCTTACAACGGCGGGACGCTCTTTGTTCTCGACCAGTGCCCGTTCTCATCGGCGCACAAGGACGGGGCTTTTGCGATCCAGTTCGGCAGCAGCGCGGTCTTCGCCGGCTGCAAGCACAATTCCTGCGGCGGCGGGACGCAGCGGTGGCAGGAGCTCCGCGAGCGGTTCGAGCCGGACCGGGCAGCGAAGCGGAAGAACTGGGAGCAGAAACAGAAGACATGGGGGAAGGACCGGGCGAAAGCGAAGGTTGAGCATGACGGTGCGGTCGATGCTGGACCGGCCCCGGTTGCTGCCCCTTCCGACCAGCGCGCAGCCGCGCTCGATGTGCTGGAACACGGCGACCCGGTCGCGCTAATGCTGCGGACTTTCGCGCAGGAGCATGTCGGCGACGAGATTGTTGCCCGCTGCATGATCCTCTCGATGGCATCGCAGGCCGTGAAAAATTCCGATGGCCTGCATGTCTCCGTGACCGGTGATTCCGGCAAGGGAAAGACCCACGCCTTCCGGAAAATGATGCGCCAGGTGCCGGATGCGTACAAGGTGAAGGGCACGGTGAGCAACAAGGCGCTCTATTACATGAAGGATCTCCGGCCCCGGACGGTCCTGATGAGCGACGACACGGAGCTCTCGGACGGGATACAGGAGATCCTGAAGTCTGCGACCTCGAACTTTCACGAGCCGATCACGCACACGACGGTCACAAAAGACCTGACCTCCCGGGTCTGCACGATTCCCGAGCGGTGCGTCTGGTGGATCGCAAAAAAGGAAGGGACCGGTGACGACCAGGTGATGAACCGGATGCTCACCTGCTGGATCGATGAGTCCTCCGAGCAGGACGCCCGGGTGCTGGCGGCAAAGCAGGACCGGGAGATGCTGGACCCGGACCTGTTTGTGGAGGAGTCCGATGAGCTCGTGACCTGCCGGGCCATCTGGGAGATCCTGCACGGCGAGATGATCTGGGTGATCATCCCTTATTCGAAACGGATCCGGTTCAACGCCATCTGCAACCGGCGCAACCCCGATATGCTCTACGACCTGATCAAGAGCCACGCGGCCTTGTTCTTCATGCAGCGCCGGCAGAAAACGAGCGAGGACGGGACGCTCTGCGTGTATGCAATCGAGGAGGATTTTAACGCGGCAAACGATGTCTTCACACTCCTGAACGGGACGGCGGGCGGGCAGGAATCGAAGATGACGAAGAAGGAATCGGACCTGCTCGCGATCATCGAGAAGGCAGACCTGCCGGAGTTCACCATTCAGGATCTCCAGCGGTTCACCGGCGGGTCCTACATGGGGATTTACCGGATGATCAAGGGCTACGACAGCCGGGGGAAGAACTACACCGGTCTCCTTGAGAAGTGCCCGGCACTCTCCTTCACCGACCGGACGGTCACGATGAACGAGGACGAGGGCGTTTCGGTCCGGCGCAGGACCGAGGCGTTCACGTGGAGCCGCGAGATCTACCGGCAGTGGACGAACGGCGGGGCCTGCTGGCTCGATCGCGATCCGAAAGGTGGCCATGACGACGATGGCGCTAGGTCAGTTACAGCATTACAGCACGTTTACAGCAGTTTTACAGCATCTGCTGTAAATCAAAATGGCAAACCCGGTGCGCCCGGTTCCTGCAAAGAAGATGATTGTACAAATAATTCTGTACTAAGAGAAGGGGATTTACAGCAAAACCGGAATTATGGAGGGGGCAAAAATTCCGGAAAAAGTTCTGATCAGTGTCTCCATGATCCTGAAAATGCTGTAAACAAAAAACGATCTCCGCCCGGTGCCGCACAAAAGAAGAATCCGGCCCCACCGGCTCGCCCGGCCTCTTACAGCACGTGCAGTAAACCTGCTGAATCGAGCCCGGATCCGGACCCCCCGGCTGTAAACAAGGATCGGGTCCGGTCCATCCGGGCGCGCGACTACAAAAAACTCGAGATCCCGGAGCCGAAGACCCCGTGCCATTCATGCGGGAAGAAGGGCTCCTGGTATGTTGAGAAGTTCACCGCAGAGCGGCGGGCCCGGCCCAAGGACCGGCAGGAAGCCCGGCGGATCTGCCGCTCATGTTACAACGAAGCGGTGAAAGCGGAGCAGATGGCATCGGTCCCGCTGCCCGGGGCCGTGGAGGTTTCCCGGTGCGCCAGAGTGACTGCGGATATCGGGAAGTGCTCGGTCTGCGGGATTGCAAAAGCGGTGTGGCTCGATCGGGAGACCGGTGTGAAGCTCTGCGAGCATTGTTACGGGAGAGGGGTACGGGAAGATGCACAGGAGGCCGGGGTGGTGTGATGGTTCCGCCGGCGCTGAATGCCAATTTTGCTCCTGATAAATTTGGCAGACACTGTCTGCGGAATTGGCATTGCTAAATTTTCGTTCAATTGCCCAGACAGTGTCTGGGGAATTTCCGGACTGGACATAATCCGGACGGCATCTGGATAATTCTCCCGGCAGTGTCGAGATAATTGTCTACACAGTGTGGAGACAATTATGCAATCGGTGGGTGGACAATTCTGATACCGACAAAAACGATAAAAATCCCTGATCAAAGGGGCCAGAAAGGGGCCTAAGGGGCCTCGGAGTAATCAGGATAAATGAGACATGAATGGGACAAAAATGAGACAAATGAGACATGGAGTTTTTAAAAAACAGAAGGGCCAGAGAAGGGCCTAAAGGGCCAACCTCCGCCGGAGGAGAAGGGCCTGACATGCCCGGGCTGATTGACTCATTTATGTAACATATGACTTTGACAGGTATCGCATTTTGGTGATAGGATAATAAATGTATCAGTGATAATGGGGAAAATCTGGTCAAGAAATCACCGGGTTTTAGGGGCGGTCAAGAAATTGTGGGTACGCTGTACCCACAATCCGGGAATGGTTCACAGAATCTTCTTTAGGTGCCTGTCCGAGATCGGGGCGGTGTGGACCGTGCCCCAATGATGCCCCTTTTAGTGCCCCTTTTGCCCGATTCGTCGATCATCTATCTCGTTTTTTTATTCACCATTTATTCGCCATTTTCGTCACGTATTCACCACGTGTCATTGTCCACATATGCCCACATCATGTCCACATTGGCCATGAGAATTCTGCGGGTTTTAATTGAATATTTTTCCATTTCAATGAATATTTATGCAATTTCTCAATTGTGACTCAGCGACCGCCATGCCCACTCATGTCCACATAGGAGGAAAAGACCGCATTGAGCCGGAATAATTTCGTTGCTCCGCTTTTTTCCATCACAATGACTTTTTGCATCTCAAGATCTGCAAGATCGCGTCGTGCAGTCTTCTCATTGCATGCAAAAATTCTGCTGTATTCCTGCCGGGTGATCGTGGGGTGCGTTTGCAAATATTTGAGTGCCTTGTGCTGCCGTTCGTTCAGGATCTCCGGGTGTTCAAGAAGTGTGTTGACCGTTGAGCGCGAGAATGTAACCACAAAATCATTGCCCGTTTCACGGAACTGCGGGTCCGGGACACCGTCCCGTTCGCAGGCGGTGATCATACTGAGCGTACCCGATCCCCACTGTTCGATGTACCCGATAAGGAACAGGAGCCGGGCAATGGTTTTGTTCCGGGGGTGAGAGGAATGTTCGACTTTTAAGAGTTCAACCGTGACACCTTCCATCAGTATCCCGGGGTTCCAGACCTGCGCCCTGCTGTCAAAGATACGGATCTGGACATTGCCTGATGCGTTATAATCGCGGTGGCAGACCGCATTGATCACCGCCTCCCGCAGGGCATCGGGCGGATATTCCCAGTGCTCTTCCCGCTGCATCTTTCCCGGGACAACCCATGCTGCTTTCCGGATTGTCTGCGTGATGAACCGGTTGGTATCTTCGATGAGCTGATCGATCCTACCGTGCAGGATGTTCATGTTAAGATAGGTACTGGAAACCTCTTCACCTTTGAACCGGGCGCAGCGGATCTCTGACTGGATGAAAAACTGTTGTGGATCTTTCCCGAAGAACAGGATGGCCGCATGGGTAGGCAGTCCTCCGTTCAGGACACCTAGTTTTTCCAGTGCGGTTTTTACCGGAATTAAAGGATCTGCATCGAATCTTCGTTCCTTCTGCGCCCTTTCAAGGAATGCCCTTACCGAAGGTGCATCGATGTCATCAAGGGTGGCTCCCCGGCAGGGCTGATCATCCCAGGGCACTGCATGTTCCCTGAGTATGATGCGTTTAATTTCATCGGGAGGCATGACCCGGTTCTCGGTTCCTGTCCGCATGTACGCGATACCATCAAGATAGTACGGTTTGCTAATTCCCTTCGGGACCGTGACAATGATCAGGTGTTTTCCCTGTTCTTCGATGACGCGGATATCCGGTGTGATCTCCGGTTTTATCCGGGAAGTAATTTGCTGGGAGAGTTTACGGAGCGAGTGGTCGGCGGGATCTACGCCAACTATTGCCCCGGTGTTGGTCCTGCCAAACGAGATGACACCCCCATGATGGTTGAGGAACCCGCAGACGGATTTGAGCGCGGGCTCAATGAGGGAGAGGGATTTTTTAAATTCCAGGGTGTCGGATTCGTGAAGGGTCATGAATGGAATGTCCCAGAGCTTTGTACTGAGTTAGGGTTCTCTTCCTTTTTCTTGTTGTTGCTTCCCGCATATGAAAAAACCATTTTCTTGGAGGTGAAGACAACCATGAATCGCCATCCCTTCAGCAAAGCCTAAGCCCCTGATCTTACACATCATCTTATCAGATGACCGTCCCACCGGCCCTCCTTTCCCATGAGAGCACGGAGCATTACACCCCGCAGTATATTCTCGACGCGGTGATCGCGTGTTTGGGCGCGATCGAACTCGACCCGGCCAGCAACAGCCACGAGATCCCGAACGTGCCGGCAGCGAGGCACTATACAGCTCAGGACAACGGCCTTGTGCAGCCCTGGGTGGGGCGGGTGTTTCTCAATCCCCCGTTCGGACCCGGTGTCGAGCAGTGGTTCTCGAAGTTATTCCAGGAGCGGGCCGCAGGCCGGAGCACGGAGGCAATTGTGTTGTGGAAGTCGGCGACCGAGACATCGGCGTGGAAGACGCTGACGGCATTGTCGTGCCGAGTCTGTTTTCCTTCGGCCCGTATCCGTTTTGTGGGTCCTTCCGGAGATGATGGTCCGGGACCGACGTTTTCACCGGCGCTGTTCTATGTTGGGGAGGGGCCGGAGCAGTTCGAGGAGGCATTTGCCGGAATTGGGGCGGTGTGGAAGGTGCCGGGGAATATGTAAAATAATGCGATGATCAATGCATTCTTAACAAGGTCTGAAAAATGGATTATCAGACCTTATCACCAATGACAATATCAATCGGTTTTTCAGGGAATCCTATCATCGAGTAATCAACATATGTACCAGAATAACCTAATAT
>NZ_PMZU01000048.1 GCF_003170075.1 Methanoregula sp. | reverse complement strand
CCTGCCCAGTGCGAGTATCTGAAAACCGGGTTCAACCGGACGAAGGACTCGTAAACGGCGGGGGTAACTATGACCCTCTTAAGGTAGCGTAGTACCTTGTCGCTTAATTGGCGACTTGCATGAATGGATTAATGAGTGCGATACTGTCCCTAACACATATCCGTTGAACCTTTTGTCCTAGTGCAGAGACTAGGGACTCCTGATGGGAAGTGAAGACCCCGTGGAGCTTTACTGCAGCCTGTCGTTGAATTACGATAATTCTTGCGCAGTGTAGATGGGAGGCGTTATATCCAGTACTTTAGGGTGCTGGGGAGCCGTTGATGAGACACCATCCTAGTTTTGTTGTAGTTCTCACTCTAACGAGGACACCGGTAGGTGGGCAGTTTGGGTGGGGCGCCACACCCTCGAAAAAATATCAAGGGTGCCCCAAGGTCAACTCATGTGAGTCAGAAACTCACAGAAGAGTGTCAAGAGCATAAGTTGGCCTGACGCGATTATGCAAAGCAAATAATCGCGAGAGGAAACTCGGGTCTAACGAACCAATATAGCCTTTTGGTGAGGCTTATTGACTACAGAAAAGCTACCCCGGGGATAACAGAGTCGTCGCCGGCAAGAGCACATATCGACCCGGCGGCTTGCTACCTCGATGTCGGTTCTTTCCATCCTGGCTGTGCAGCAGCAGCCAAGGGTGAGGTTGTTCGCCTATTAAAGGGGATCGTGAGCTGGGTTTAGACCGTCGTGAGACAGGTCGGTTACTATCTATCAGGAGTGTTAGAAGTCTGAAGGTAAGAATGAAATAGTACGAGAGGAACTTTCATTCGGCGCCTCTAGTCGATCGGTTGTCTGACAAGGCAGTGCCGAGCAGCCACGCGCCAAGAGATAAAAGCTGAAAGCATCTAAGCTTGAAACTCAGCCTAAAAAGAGACTTCGTTACAGGACATGGGTAAAAGACCCGTTTGATAGGCTTCGGATGTACGCACGAAGGCAACGACGTGTTCAGTCCGGAAGTACTAACGTCCAAACACTAGTGCTCACCACGCTAAACCCAGACGAAATTCTGAGTGCAAACCTTATATCTTATCCTGACATACGGGATAAGATATCATAGTACACGGTCGCCAAGGTGGCGGAGCGGCCACGCGGCTGACTGCAGATCAGCTACAATCCGGTTCAACTCCGGACCTTGGCTTGGACCGGTTTTTTAGCAATGGAAAACCGGTCTGACGAAGAACAGCATCTAGTTCTTCGGCTGCAAACAAAAAATCAAAGCAAATCATGTGGTGATAGCGGCCATAGCAGTTGGGAAACACCTGGTCTCATTCCGAACCCAGCAGTTAAGCCAACTCACGTAGTATATTGTACTGAGGTACGCGAGTCCTCGGGAACTATACCAAGCTGCTATCACCTTTCCTTCTTACACGGTCTTCTTGTAATGTGACACTAAAGAGCGAATGCTCTTGTTAAAATTCCGTCATTTGTCATATCTTTGGACAACGTCAGGTTCATGGCCTGTATGACATGTCAAAGAGATTTCAAAGAATCTCAATAAAACATAAACCACGTCGTAGTTGGGTTACAGCTGTTTAGGAAACACTTGGCCTTATCCCGAACCAGGTAGTATGCCAAACTGCAATTGCCTTCCTTATTAGAAGGTCATCTCTTACGCGGTCATCTTATAATATACCATTAAAGAGCAAATGCACCCACCTGTGAACCGATGTTACCATATCGTTTTTTTAGATACTGCCAAGGATCCACAGGCCTCACCTGACATGTATAAAAAAAGGATGACCAAGTCATCCGTTCAAATATGATCTCACTGCCTCTTCCAGATGATAATCCCCGCTACCACGACAATTGCCCCAAGCAGAGCGTACTGGAGCGGGGCGTGCTGCGGGGTCGTCTGCTGTACCGGCGCGGTTGTAGCAGCTGTTGCCAGGGGAGTCCCGGCATCCGTGACTTGGAACGGGATTATGGTATACGTGTCATTGGTTAACGTGCTATCATGTGCCTCCTGATCGCTGAGTGCGGTGATGAGTGCATCTGCCGCATCGCTCCCCTGCAGGCTTCCCGGGCCGTTGATCCTGAAGAGGTTCGTGCCGTTGTTGAGTTTCAGGTTGCGGACATAATCACCGCTGACAACAATGTCGAACTGGTTATCTGCCATCGGGTGCTGGGCAATGAGGTAATATTGTCCTGCCGGGAGATTCCCTGACATCGCTTCTGTGACGGTAAAGGTAAATGACGCATCCGGATTGACCGGAGTTTTTGTCATGAACTCGTAGTTATTGCCAATAATCCAGATCTGGACCTCCGGAGGAATTCCTTCCGCAATTCCGGTCACTGTAAATGGTTGCCCCTTTACAACGTTCAAAGAGGAGATATTTGCGGATATGTACGGCTTTTTAATTATTATGCTGGTCGTACCATAGGGTGTTCCTGCAAACTGGTCTGCTGTCTTCGGCTCGCTTGTTGCATAAACGGTATACGATCCGGCATCCAGCCTGAGCCCGGATGTATACCAGGGATAGTCCCATGTTTTATCTTCGTTTGTTTTTACAACCGTGAATGAGCCGGGATTTCCGCTGACGGATTTCTGGGACGGCGATGTTAACTTTCCTCCATTATCCGGAAGGTTGGGTCCGGTTATGTACAGGTACGTGGAACCCGTATCCGTATTCATACCGGAAAAAACTGCTTCTTCTCCCAGGTAGTACGCTCCGGATCCCTGCGCGACAATCGTGACAACCGGTTTATCTGCTGCCGCTACGGGAAGTACCAGGACTGCTGCACATGCCAGGATAAGTAACAGGAGAATCTTCCAGAACTCAAATGATTTTTTACTGACTGGCTTTGACATACGTAAATATATTTATATTTACAATATAAATGCATTCTGATCCTGTTTTGCAGTTGCAATTTCCCGGGGACTGAAGCGATCCGGCGTTATTTGCCGGTACCATTTTTACCTCAGTATAATTACCAGGGGATGGTCAGAAAAATTAATGGAGAGGGTCCATTCCGGCAGATCCGGGCATCTGCCGGGTCTTTGCAGAGATGTAAAGATCCCGTACTGCGATCCCTCCGATCGTTGCCACGACAAATGCAACGATTAAAAGTGCAATATTATAGAGGAGGGCAAACGCAATCCACATGCCGGGGGGATGGAAGATGACCGTCTGGTAAGGATCTACTATCCCGGATGCAGCCTGGATGAGCAGGTGCGTAAGGAACACACCGGTTATGATAACCCCAAGGAAGAGGGCGCAGGTAACTACCCCGGCCCAGGTCTTTTTCAGCAGTGCAAACGATCCCGCGACTGCTTCGGTCAGGGACTTTTTCTCAAGAACGATCAAGGGCACGACAAACGGGGTCAGAACAAACAGGACAAGGATGATCGCCAAAAAATGCAGGGTCTCCAGGAACCCGAATGGGTACACCAGTAACAGCAGCGATCGTCCCCCGTAGCCCGGAATCTCGGTTAACATGTTCCAGTCGAGTGTCCAGTTGAAGGGGAACTGGGTGATCGTGCTGACAAAAAAACCGTCCCCTAAGGTATAGAGAAACGCGAGCTCATGCGGGAACAACATGGTTAGATAAACGTAAATCCTGTCAAGCAGCATGACCGCGAGCACCAAGACAAAAGACCATACAATAAGGGTTTTTACGTATTTTTTTGCCTCACAAAGCCCCGTAAAGAACGATGCCGGGGCATCTCTTTTTGATGAGATGCCAAGGACAAGGCCCGCGAGAAGGAACACGAGACAGAACAGTGTGGCAAACCCGAGCAAAAAGTCCTGGACATATAATAGGATTATATCCGGTTGGATGTTCCTGTTGATGTACCAGAGTGCCCCCTCACCGATGGCATTTCCCGCGAGCACAAGCCCGGCAACGAGCGTAAACCAGAGGAGCCGCCGGTTCCGGTTCAGTGTCCTCATCCCTGAGAATGCAGATCCAATTCCCCGCCGGATCATTCCCGATCCGCCACCCCCTCCATCCGGGAGTCCCTCATAGGAGGATTCAGAGGAAAAACCGGTACCCCTCTGTAGGGCATGAACTGCCGGTGGTTTCCGGCACAACCCCAGCCACTGGTCGGTAATTACGGAAATAAGGCGCATTTAGATCACAACCCCACTTGGTTCACTGGTTTTTTCGGCGATCTGCCTGCTTTTTGCCGATGTGTAGAGGTCCAGAGCGGCAATCCCCCCGACCGTTGCCATTACCATCGCAAAACAGGACAGTGCACAATCATACACGAGAGCAAGAGTAATCCATGTATTTGCCGGTTGAATCGTGACAACCCCGTCTGGTGTGCCCATCCCGGATGCAGCCTGGATGAGCAGATACGTAAGGAACACACCGGATACGATAACCCCGAGGAAGAGGGCGCAGGCAGCTGCCTCATCCCAGTTCTTTTTTATCATGGCAAACGAACCGACGACTGCCTCCCGGAGGGTCTTCTGTTCGAGAGCGATAATGGGCACGACAAACGGGGACAGGATAAGCAGGAGCAGATTAATCTCTGAAAAGACCAGGGTCTGCGATATCCCGAATGGATATATCCAGGATGTCAGTGCGATTCCTCCAACGCGTGAGGGGTCAAAAAAGGTCCACGGCGTGAGCGCCGGGTTGAAGGGGAATTCCACAAGCGGGTTGAGGATGGATCCAAAGAGGGTTCCAAGGATCTGGGGGAACTGGTTATTACGCGGCAACCAATCGTGAGAATAAAAGTAGATACTGAAGAGCAGCATTCCTGCAAGTGCCAGAACACCAGACCACATAACGATTGCATTTATGTATTTTTTTGCTCCTGTAAGTCCTTCAAAGAACGACGCATGACCAACTTTTTTTGACGAGATGCTCAGTACAAGGCCCACGAGAAGGAACACGAGTAAGAACAGTGTAAAAAACTCGATTATAAAGTTCAGGACAACCCATTCGGATTCACCTATATACGGTGCCATGGTCCAGGTGATGTAGCTGAGTCCCCCTTGGGCAATGATGTTTCCAGCCAGCACCAGCCCGGCAAGGAGTGTAAACCAGAGGAGTTGCCGGTTCCGGTTCAGTGTCCTCATCCCCGAGATGGCTGCTCCGATTCCCCGGTGAATGGATCCCGATCCGCTGCCACTGCCGCCAGACTGCCCTTCGCAAACGGGCTTGAACCCGATGTCCGTATTCGTCTGCAGGGTATGGAAGACGGGTGCTTTCCGGCACAGGCCGAACCAGTGTTCGGTAATTTCAGATACGCGGGTCATTCCTGATCCCCCCGGATCTTTGCAAGCAGTTCCTCTGCCATTTTTGTCGGGTCCTGGGTCTTTTCGAGTTTTATCCCCAGCTCGGCTGCGAAGTCCCAGATGAACTCGATGCATTTCGTGAATTCGTCGCAGGAAATACAATCGCCGTCATGCTCGTACCAGACCTGCAGGCCATGCTTCTCCGAGACGAAGATATAGGCATTGGTCTGGAACGGGATCGATTTCCCGAACAGGACACCCCGCTTTACATCGATCTTTTCAATCTGGATCCGGTTTGCCTGAGCCATCTCCCGCAGCGAGGCCTCGATCTTCTCGTCCATAGCGAGGAGCGCCTGTGAAACGCCCTGCCTCGTTATCCCGATATGGTCTGCGATGGAGACGTTGGACATCCCGCTGCGCCGCATCTTCCAGAACCCGAACTGTTTATCGTTCATGGGAAGGAACATATGTAAATGTATGGATGTTTACAATATAAAATGTTCGTTAACCCCTCTTATTTGCGTTCCTATGAACCCAGATATTAAATGCAGTATCGATGGGCGTAACCGGAGGTACCGTAATTTCTTCACCGATGTGATTCCAATGGTCTATTGCCAAATCCGGCCGGTCCGCGTGAAGATACCACGCAATTACCGGGTTTTCCAGCCCGGATCAGAGAAAATCCGGGCTTTGTTCCATTATTGGGTGAAATTTCCCGCATATTTCCCCGGTGCATTCTCCTCGCTCTGCCGGGCCGGGCAGAAATTACAGATGGAAAAGAACACCTCTTTTTCCCGGTCCCGGATGAGGCAGTAATACGTCCCGTCCCGGTCTTCAACGGCAAATCCGCCCGGGAACGGCATCCCGACCGGGTGTCCGGGCTTGTCAAGCACAAACATTGTAAAGGCTGCTATCAGGTAGTAGAAAAGCCGGTGCCGCGGAATATAATGAAATGGCGTTCTCTCTGCCTGTTCGTCCCAGGTAAAGCAGCCATCCGGGATCATCGCGCAGAACTTTTCGAAGGTCTCGCGATCCCGGATCGGTTCATCTGCCTGCCGGAATGCACCTGACCGGTACATCAGGAGGAGCTGATGGTGGGCTCCGAAGAGCTGATCAGAAAAGAACGGACGGACCCGGCCGCGGTAGGGTTCGGGCAGGCAGTCCACTTCGGTGTAGAGATGGCCTCCGATCATCTGGAGATCGGCAAGAGAGTACCTGCTGATTTCCCGTGCGACAATCTCCCCCAGTTCACCTTTCGTAGCTGCAGCTGCGAGCTCGCGTGCGATATGTGCGATCCGCTCTTTTTCTCGGGGTAGGTCCTGTTCAGTCACGGTATATCCGGCCTGTTAAGAAACATAATCATGGTACCGTGGGAGCCGGTCACATATTATCATGCTCAAACGCGGCAGTCGTTGGTCTGATTGCATCCGTTGTCGCAATAGCGGGTAGCGAGGTATGGGTATGCCCGGTCACGGTGATAATAACTTAGGCCATCCCTGTTTGCACCGATGTTCACGTACCTCCGGTATGACCTCCCACCCATTATGCCTGTTGAAAAGCGAACCATGCCCCTTTCATCCAGCCCGGGACACGTCCCTGAAACAGAAATTGCTGACCGCGAGGCAATACCTATACAACCAACCGCACCCCACCCTTTTCTATGAACGATACCGACGCCGCCCGGAACGCGCTTTGTGGCGCCACTCTCCCGGAAAAACTGGCATCGATTGGGGTCGAACGCGGCAGGATGATCGACATCCGCAATCTGGACGCGATCGGCCGCGATTACGGGATCGGGATCTACCTGTTTTTCGAAAAGAAACTTGCCACCACCCGCACGCTCGCTGAGGTACTGGCGGAGTATCGGGATGTCCCCGAGTATGAGCGCCCGTATGTCAGGGTTGATCGTTTTCTCGGGTTCACGAAAGAAAACGACCCCTCATTTTCCCGCACGCTCAAGGAGTTTCCTCTTATGATTGAGATCGTGGCTGTTGGCGAAATGCACGATCCCGCAACCGGCAGCACCGCGCCGTTTGTCACGGGACTGATGCCGTTTCTGGAAGAGTTTGACGTGGATATCGATCCGGTGGAACGGTCTCAGGGCCGTCCCTTATAAGATACCCCTCGTCGGCAGGAACACAGGCCGGGTTTCCCCGCGTATTATCCCGCAGGATTATTTGCATGGCAAAAAAATTCAGACGCTTTATCTGGCAGTTTGTCATCGGGCTTGGTTTTCTCTCCGGACTCTGGACTGCTATTGGAATCAATCCTGAAGGGGTTCTCATCGCCGCTCTTGGCTCGGCCGTCACTACGGTCTCTCCGGATCCTACACTCCGCGCTCTTCTCCTGATCCTGCCCACCCTGCTTCTGATCTGGTCTGTCATCGGGGCGTACCGGAACGGGAAGGTGCCCGGGCTCATCTCCGTGCTGGTCGCCTACGCGGCCGGTCTTGTGATCCTTTCATCTGCAATCGCGGGGCTGGTGCTCCTTGGTGTGGCAGTCCTGCTGGCATACTTTTCGACCCGGCACCGGAGAAGGTAGCAGAATCCACCGGCGTATCTCAATACTATAAATCCCGGCATGACCAAAATTAATGGACATGAGTCTGTTTCCCAAGAAAAATCTCATCTGTTATTTTGACACGATAGTTCCCAGCAAATACCTTGTCAAATTCAGAAAACTGGCTATTTTTGAGCCGTTTATGGGGTACGATATCGCAAACCGGGGACGACTCTCTCACTACGGCTGTGCCGAGCGCAAACAATTTGCCTCGCAGCTCAGAAAAATCCGGTCCGATACCGAGTTGCTCCTTGAGGATATCGAGGCCTACCACATCTATATGGCGTCAAAGATCACCCGGAAGGTGCCCGGCGACATCGCTGAAGTGGGCGTGTACAAGGGCGGTTCGGCTAAGATCATCTGTTCGGCCAAGGGCGATCGGGCCCTCTACCTCTTCGATACGTTTGCCGGCCTGCCAAAAGTTGACGACGTTGATCAGGTCTGGCCGTTTTACGAGGGAAAATTTGCTGCGTCCTATGATAACGTAAAGGCCTATCTTGCGCAGGAGAAAAACGTCTTCCTGTACAAAGGTATCTTCCCTGACACATCGGACCCGATAAAAGACAAGCATTTCTCGCTTGTCAACCTTGACGTAGATACCTATGAGAGCACGAAGAAATGCCTCGAATTTTTCTATCCCCGCATGAGCCCGGGCGGTGTCATCCTCTCCCATGACTATCTCACGGTGCCAGGTGTCCGGAAAGCCGTGGATGAGTATTTTGCCGACAAGCCCGAGCCGGTGGTTGAGACTGCAGCCTCGCAGTGCATTGTCGTGAAAGTATAACTGCACGAAGCAGTACCCTTTTTTTAAACCTTCCCGGATGATCCGTCACACCGGTTAAGCCGTTTACCATAAAATTACTGGCGTAAAAAAGAATTATTCCTTGAAGATCAGGATCCCGAAGATGATGAGCATGAGTCCTGCAAGGAGCACGACAATGCCGATGAGGCCCTCGACAGCCTTAATCACTTCAGGCAGGAACGCCCAGATCGCATAGGCCCCCAGTACCAGCAGTACAATACCAACAATCAGTGCAGCAATTCCAGTCTTGTCCATAATTTAGAATCTCCGCTACAATCTCTCTAAATCCGACCTTATAAGGATTTGCCGACTTATATTGTCCTGCGATGGCAGGTTTTCCCGGTTGAGATGAACTGGCAGATTTAGTTCCGTACCAGCCTGAGGATCTCGACCTCGATCTCCTGTACATCCTTTGTGTGGAAGGCAAACGACCGTTTTATAGGAAACGTGCCGCTGACCCGTCCGGCAACCCGGCCCCTTCCCTTGATGTAGGCCTCCACAAAGGGTGTCGAACCGGTGTTAAAGATGCCGTAGGTGACCGGTGCGATGGTAAGGGCGCAGTCGATGAACGGCCGGTCGGCATGCACCTTCTGTTTCTGGGCACCAAAGGGTGGATTCATGACCACGGTGTCGCAGGGACCAATCCGATCAGCAAGGCCGCCGGCATCTGCCCCGTCAATGTCGGCCACGACAAATTCTACGTCTGCATGGAGGAGCGCGGCATTTTCCCCTGCCGTACGGACGGCTTTTGGATCGAGATCGACGGCCCGTACCGTTTTTGCACCGAGCAGTGCGGCCCCGATGGCAAGGATTCCGGTCCCGCACCCGAGGTCGCAGACCCTTTTTCCCTTGATGTCGCCATTCATGTACGCGTCATAGAGGAGCCGGGCAGCAAGGGTGGCCGGGGTCTGGTACTGTTCCCATGCGGCCCGTGGTTTTTCAAAACCGGCACAGCGCTGCAATGCCATCTCCAGTTGCCTGAGTTTCATGTGATCTCATCAATCGTGTAGTCGTCCCACGTCCGCACGCCACAGAGGATCTCGAACTCCTGCGGGGAGAGAACGGGTTTTTTGAACCGAACCTGGTCGTCGTAGGCAAGCCGGGGGCAGGCCGTGTTCACGTAGCAGTCAAACCCGAGGTTAAGCAGTTCGTCCGGGTTCACCTCCCGCATCGTGACGATGACTGCCCCGGGTGAAAGCGCCGCGAGCCGTTCCGCGAGCGCCCGGCGTTGCTGGCCGCTTTTCGTGCTTACGATGATCCCGATATGCTGTGCCCCCCGGGCTTTCTCCATGATGGCGAACCTCCGACGCAGGAGCGCATCAGCGCTGACTTCCTGTGCGGTACCGGTGAGAGGGTCGAGCGCGATCACCCGGGCTTTTGTCACAAGGGCAATCCCGATCGGGTGGAAAAGGCCGGTGCCGACAAAGAGGATCTCGCCAGCCCCGGTCGATTTTGCCGCTGCAAAACTGCACCCAAGCACCTGCCCCCGGAGAGGGGTACGTCCCGTGCCATCTGCGACCCGGCACTCATGACCGTGCGAGAAAAGATATGTTTCCATGGCCGGAATGAGCGGGGCGTGCTGGACCGTGGTGACAAGGCCGACGGTCTTTTCTTTGAGCAGGGGCAGGGCTTTTTCAAGGATAGGTATGTCGAAATCCACCGTCCACGGCTCGAAAATAACATTCTCTCGCTCGTCCACGGGTGCGTGCCCGAAATGCACGAGCGCATCCGCATCCCCGTATGCCAGTGTATCGAGCGCAAGGTCGCAGGCGCCGTAGCAGGGATCGCCGCTTATGATCACCTTGAATCCTGCATCTTTCAGGTCGGTGGCAACCGGTGCCGCCTGCCTTTTAAGCCCCTCGGGGAACTGGAGGGCAACCTTGTGCACCCCGCGTTTTTTGAGTTTCTCAATCAGGTCAGATGTGCCGTTCAACCACATGCACCCGGTCGTTGACAACGATCTTCACGAGCGACTTGTACGGCCGCCCGATATCGGGATCGCCGCGCTGGATCACGATGCAGACATCTTTTACTTCCGCACCCGCGATCTCAAGTGCCGCAAGGAGCGCCCGCATCGTGCCGCCTGTGCTTACCACATCATCGATGATCACGACCCGGTCACCTTTGTACACGCCGTTGAGATATAGTTCCCCTTTCGAGTAGCCGGTCTTCTGGTGGACAGGCACCTCGCAGGGGAGCTTGTACTCCCGCTTGCGCATGACCGTCATGGGGATATCGGTCATCACCGAGAGCACAGCACCGATGTGGATGCCCATTGCTTCAACGACTACGATCTTGTCGACATTGTTTAAGTCGAGCACTTTTATCATCGCGCTGCACACGTCGCGGAGCAGGACGGGTTCAACGAGCGGGACGCCGTCAGTGATCGGGTGGATGAAGTAGTTGTAATCGCCCCTTTTCACCATCGGGCAGGTTTCAAGGGATTCTACCAGCTTGTCAAGCATGCATATCACCAAAATCTGAAAGGAACGCCTCGATACGGTCGCTGGTCACGTGCGGCATGCAGACGATCCGCAGGTGGCCGTTCCGCGTCCATGAGACTTTCCATGGCGCCGGGACCTTATCGCAGACAAATGTTGCAACATTCACATCCGGGGTGGCAGCTGGCTCAATGCCGAACGTCCCCATACCGGCAATGAGGCGTTTTGTGTTTTTCATGCAGCCGGCGACAACTGCCTTCATGCCTTCGGAGCCAAGGTAGTCAAGCACCGCAAGGGCTCCCGCCACCGGGGCGCCTGGCCTAGTACCGGCAAGTGTATATTCTTTTTTCACCGTGAGGTAAGGGGTTTCGATGTTGAGCGCGTCGAGCATGTCCGGTTCACGGGTTAAGAGGCACCCGGCCGGTATCGTGCTCATGCCCATCTTGTGCGGGTCTACGGCAATGGTCGTCACGCCGGGCAGGGCAAAATCAAAAGGTATGGGTTTATCAAGAAAGGGGATCACCATACCGCCAAACGCCGCGTCCACGTGGAGGAAGATGTCGTGCTGGCATGCGATCTTTGCAAGGTCGTCGATCGGGTCGACCATCCCGTACTCCGTGGTGCCGGCGACGCCGACCATCGCGATCGTATTTTTATCGATGAGCTCTGATGCCTTGTCGGCCAGCATCCGGTTGTCGGATCCAAGTGGTACGCTCCGCATCTCAAGGCAGAGGATATCACAGGCCTTCTTGAACGAGAAGTGGGCGGACTCGGGGACGACCACATTCGGGCGGGCCGTGTGCCGGAGGGCTTTAGCGAGCCGGAGCGCCTGGATGTTGGACTCGGTGCCCCCCGATGTCGCATACCCCCCGGCATCCTTCTTGTGGAAGAGCGTGCCGAAGCGTTCGATGAGCAGACGCTCAAGCGCTGCTGTCCCGGGAAAGAGCCCGGGGTCGCCGAGGTTCGTATCTATAAACATGTCGTGCGCTTTTATTGCTACAGTGTGCGGGAGCGTGCACATGGAGCTTAAGATATACGAATGGTCGATATCCTCCTGTTTTTTCGAGGATAAAAAAGAGAAGAGATCGTCTTCTGTGAGCCCTTTATTCAGCATCGCCGTTTCTCGCAGCTTCAAGGATGATGCGTTTCTCGGTGCGGGCAACAGCCTCGCGGATCTTTGCAATGGCATCGATATTTGCAGAGATGCTGGTGATCCCATGTTCCACGAGCCAGACAGCCATCTTCGGGTCGGAGCCGGCCTGCCCGCAGATCGAGCATTCGACCCCGTACTCGCGGCACTTCTGGATTGAACTGTGGATCAGCGAGAGCACCGCCGGGTGCTGGGGGTTGTACATGTCAGCCACGTTCTCGTTGTTCCGGTCGATGGCGAGCGTGTACTGGATGAGATCGTTTGTTCCAAAGGATGCAAATTTGATGCCTGCCTGAAGGAAGTCCTCGATCATAATAGCGCTTGAGGGGATCTCGATCATGATGCCGAGGGTCGCGTTCTCCACATCGACGCCCCATCCTGCCATCATCTGTTTTGCCTTGATGAACTGGTCGGGGTGGGAGACCATCGGGAACATGACACCAAGGTGTTCGTATCCGGCTTTCCAGAGGCGCTTGAACGCCTCTACCTGAAGCCGGAACTGGTCCGGGCTCTGGAGGTCGCGGCGGATCCCGCGCCAGCCGAGCATCGGGTTGTGCTCCATGGGTTCGTTCTCGCCACCCGCCATATTCCGGAACTCGTCTGTGGGGGCATCGAGCGTCCGCACCCAGACGGTTTTTCCCGGGAATGCATCGAGCACGATCTTGATGCCGTCGTAGAGTTCCTTGACAAACTCCTCTTCTTTATGGTTGGAAATATACCAGCCGGGCGTCTTGTTGAGTCCGAGGATCAGGTGCTCGATCCTGAGGAGACCGACACCATCTGCGCCGGTTGCTGCTGCCCGGGCCGCTGCCTCAGGGATCGAAACATTGACTTTCACGCTTGTCGCCGTGATCATCGGTGCGCTGCCGACAACCACAGGTGCGGTTCCGGTGGTCTTTGCCTGCGCTGCACCGCCGAACGCGCCTTCGTAGACAAAACCCATCTCACCGTCGACAGTGACGAGCTGCCCGTTCTTGAGCTGCTGGGTCCCCGTCTTTGTGCCAACCACCGCAGGGGTGCCCAGTTCTCTGCTCACGATCGCAGCGTGGCACGTCATGCCGCCTTCATCGGTCACTATGGCGGCAACTTTTTTCATCGCCGGCACCATGTCCGGGTTGGTCATACGGGTGACGAGGATATCGCCCTCTTTTACTGCTCCCGTATCCTTTGCATCCCGGATGATGACCACTTTACCGGTCGCGGTACCCGGCGCCGCTCCCTGACCTTTCAAGAGAATCTTTGCATCCTTGTTCTGTCCAGACATGCCCTTTGCCTCATTCTTACCAATGGTTGTGATCGGCCGGGACTGGAGGATATAGATCGTCCCGGCAACAATGCCCCATTCAACGTCCTGCGGAACCCCGTAATGGTTCTCGGCGATCTTGCCGTACATGGCAAGCTTGGCCACCTCAGCATCGGAGAGCACCTGCGCATCCTGCCGTGCTGCGTCAACAGCAACCAGTTTAGTACCGTGGGATCCGTCAGGAACGATCTCTACATTCTTGTTTGCAATCGTCTTTTCTGCGATGGACTCTGTCCGCTGGTCAAAAACGTAGTGATCGGGAGAGACCGAGCCAGATACGACCGCTTCGCCAAGGCCCCACGAGCCCTCGATGATCGTGGTCGGTTCGCCGCTGATCGGGTGGGAGGTGAACATGACCCCCGCCTTCTCCGAGTGCACCAGCTGCTGGATGACGACCGCGATGTTAACCGTGCTTTCTTCGAATCCCTGCTTTGCCCGGTAATAGATCGCCCGTGCCCCGTAAAGCGACGCCCAGCAGTTCTGGGCTGCCGAAAGGAGCGCCGCCTCACCCTTGATATTGAGATAGGTTTCCTGCTGGCCGGCAAAACTTGCATCGGGGAGGTCTTCAGCCGTAGCGCTCGACCGCACGGCGACGATCATATCTTTTTGCGACATCTTTTTGTACGAGGCTTTGATGTCGTCTTTTATCGCCGCCGGCATCTTTGCCTTCATCACCAGCGCCTTTATGGTATCGGCGGCCTTTTCAAGAGCCGCATTATTCTCTACATCCAGATTGTCTGAGACCTTGAAGATCTTCTGGTCAAGGCCGGTCTCGACAAGAAACCTCCGGAATGCCTGGGCGGTGACCACAAACGCCGGGGGCACCGGAAGGCCGATCGAAGCCATCTCGCCAAGGGACGCTCCCTTGCCGCCGACCGACGAGATATCCTCCTTCCTGATCTCTTCGAGCCATAGAATATTGGGCACTTCTTTCATGCTCGCACCACTTATGATCTCACCTCCCCCCTGTTTAAGTATTATCATCTGCCGGTAAGCCTTCACGGACGCCCCGGTTGGGCCATTTTTTGCATGGGTAAGAATAACCCTGATTAAGTATCGTGCAGATATTGTATGGGTTTTTATGGCAAACGCGAGAGTGCTCGTCAGCGATCCGCTGGCGGAAGAGGGGCTTTCGATCCTCCGGGGAGCGTGCGACGTTGACGTCAAAACCGGCTTAAAAGAGGACGAGCTCTGCGGGGTCATCGGTGAATATGATGCCCTGATAGTGCGGAGCGGCACCGAAGTGACCGCAAAAGTGATCGGGGCCGGGAAACGGTTGAAATTTATCGGGCGTGCCGGTGTCGGCGTGGATAACGTGGATGTGGACGCGGCGACCCGTCAGGGAGTCATCGTGGCGAATGCCCCCGAGGGAAACACCCTTGCGGCAACTGAGCACACGATGGCGATGATGCTCGCGCTCGCACGGAACATCCCGCAGGCGACCGCGAGCCTGAAAAAGAAGGAGTGGAAGCGCTCGAAGTTCATGGGTGTCGAGCTCAACGAGAAGATACTGGGGATCGTCGGATTTGGCCGGATCGGCCGTGAGGTGGCTAAAAGGGCAAACGCGATGGATATGAAGTGCGTCGCCTACGACCCGTTCATCTCCAAGGAGCGTGCGGCTCAGCTCGGCGTCAAGGTCATGTCACTTGAGGAACTCTTCAAGGTAGCCGACGTGATTACGGTGCACACGCCGCTTATAAAGGAGACAAAACACGTCGTCAACGCCCAGAGCATTGCAACGATGAAAGACGGTGTGCGGATCATCAACTGCGCACGCGGCGGCATCATTGACGAAAAAGCACTCTACGATGCGATCCAGAGCGGTAAGGTGGCCGGCGCCGCACTCGATGTTTTTGAGACCGAGCCGCCGCTGGAGTCGCCGCTCCTTACTCTTGACAAGGTGATCGTGACCCCGCATCTCGGGGCGAGCACGGTTGAAGCGCAGAAGAACGTAGCGATCTCGGTTGCAAAACAGTGCATTGAGGTTCTGAATGGCGGGTCCGCGAAGTATGTGGTGAACGCACCGATGGTCCCGTCAGAGCAGGCCGAGGTGCTCGAGCCGTTTGCGGAACTAGCCGAGAAGATGGGCCGGTTTGCGATCCAGACGGTCGAAGGGCGGCTCGCATCGGTCGAGTGTATCTATGGCGGCGAGCTCTCCGCGTACGCGGGAAGCATGAAGTTTGTGACCCGTCTTGTCCTTAAAGGGCTGCTCGACCCGATCCTCCAGACGCCGGTCAATATCGTCAATGCCGAGTTTGTCGCAAAGGAGCGCGGTATCGCGGTGAGCGAGACCGTGACCGAGGAGTCCCATGGCTTTAAGAACCTGATCACGATCAAGGTAAAGACCGACAAAACCGAGATGACCGTGAGCGGTGCGGTGTTTGCAAAAGGCCGCAGCCGGATTGTTTCGGTCGACAAGTATACAATGGACCTGATCCCCGAGGGGTACGTGATTGTCTCCCGCCACTTAGACAAGCCGGGCGTGATTGGCAGGGCATCCACAATTCTTGGGAAGTGTAACATCAACATCGCCGGCATGCAGGTCGGCCGGATCAATCCTGGCGAAGAGGCGCTCATGGTCTTAAATGTGGACAGCGAGGTGCCTGAAGACGTAATGAAGGAGATCCGTTCGATGCCGGGCATCTTCTCCGCGAAGTTTGCCAGAATCTCAACGAAGAAGATCTAAATCATTTTTATACGTTTTTCTGGCTTTGGCCTCGAAGCTGTGCTGTGCCCGACCAAAAAAGAAAAACTGGGTTGTCGGTTACGCTTCTTCTTCGAACACCTTGATCTTGACCGGCATGATGTTGGGGCGCTTGTCGTTCATGATATACGTGTAACTCATTACATATACCATGTATTCGAGATACCCTTTGGCAAAGTCGGAAAGCCCTTCGTGCCGGGTGGCAAAGATCAGGATGTGGAACCACTGAATAATGAGGCAGATCGTGGCGATAATGCCGTACACGAATGCAACGATGGCGATCAGGATCCAGTAGACAATACGAATGAGCAGTTCAATACGGCTTGATTCATGTACATACGTGAAGAGCTGGGTAGGTGCAGGGGTTGTTCCATCGGTCATGATATACCAGATCCCTTTTTTTGAGGTTGGGAGTGATAAACTGACCGTTCTTTTGTGCGCCCCGATCCGGGTCTGGGAGGAGAAGGCTGCGCGGATCTGAACACGTGTACACTATTTTTTAATAATAGGATAACAGATGTTATAGAGCATCAGACCGACGCGGGCTCGTGGTCTAGTTGGCTATGACGTCGCCTTGACATGGCGGAGGTCCTGAGTTCGAATCTCAGCGGGCCCATTCTTTTATTTTTCATAGTTTTCCTGTTTTTTGTTTCCGTTCATCTGCGTCCGCATACCGCCCCGCCATGCTTCTCATGATACTGCTGGTGATATTCCTCGGCCCGCCAGAACACGGTGGCAGGGATAATCTCGGTAACGACCGGCTTTGTAAACCGGCCGGATCTGTCGAGTTCTTCCTTTGATCGGATAGCGATCCGCTTCTGCTCTGGATCATGGTAAAAGATGACTGAGCGGTAATTCGTCCCGATGTCGGGCCCCTGCCGGTCTTTCTCTGTCGGATCGTGGATCGACCAGAAGTGCGCGAGCAGATCCCCGTACGTGACCACATCAGGATCGTAGAGGAGCCGTGCTACCTCCGCATGCCCGGTCCGCCCCGTACAGACCTCTTCGTACCGGGGATTTGTCGTGGTGCCCCCCGCGTATCCCACTTCTGTTGCCATTACCCCGGGTACGTTCCGGAACGCCGCTTCGACACCCCAGAAACAGCCGGCTCCGAATGTGGCGGTTTTAGGCTCACCCATTTCACTCCTCCTCAAGAGAGATCCTTTTTTCGCGTACCTGTTAAGATTTGTGCAAAGCGAGGCTTTCACCGTTACGGCAACCATCATAATCGATAACAACACACGATCCTCTGCGAAACTGTGGTGTAGGTGCGTAATGGCGGATCCTCCTGGGGTCATGATTGACAGGGATCCCGTGGCTTTGATGCCGTTACGGCAGGCGCCCTCTTGAGCGAGGAAACAAAAAATGCGGATACTGTTTGTCGTGTGCGGCGAAGGTCTGGGGCACTCGTCCCGGTGCATCCATCTCGGTCATTACCTTGAGCAGCACGGACATTTGGTCAGTTTTCTTGCATACGGGAAATCTTATGATTTTTTCCATGACCACGGGTGCATCAACGTCTCCCGTGGGGAGCGTGAGGTCTGCCTTGAAGGGGAGAACGGGTTTTTCTCCTTAAAAAAGACCATCTTGTGCTCGAAATGGATCGCTCTCAACCTGGCCCGCTCCGCGCTGCGTGTCCGCCGGCTGATCATGGAGCACCGGATCGACTGTGTGATCTGCGATACAATGTACGGCGGTGTCCTCGCGGCACGGTTTCGGAGGGTCCCAGTCATTTTTATCACTAACCAGAACCGGTTCAGCGGCCCCGGGGGCAAGAAAAATCCGGTCTGGATAATCCTCAATTTTTTAATCCGGAGATACCTGTGTCTGGCTGACACAGTGATCGTCCCGGATTATGCCCCTCCGGATACGGTAAGCGAGTATAATCTGTTCATCCCGGAACACGAACGGAGGAAGTATCATTTTACCGGCCCGTTCCTTGATGTTGATCTCTCCCGGTATCCTTTTTCAAAGGAGACGATTTTTACCAGTTTCGGGGGAGAGCCGTACAAGCTTCCGCTCTACCAACTGCTTCGGAAGATTGCCGATGAGAGAAAGGATCTGATCTTCGATGTGTTCTATACCGGAGCCATACTTCCTGAATCATCAGAGAATTACCTCTCCCACGGGTACGTGCCCAATCTGTACGAACACCTCGCAAAAGCGCGTATTGCCATCGTGCACGGGGGGCTCACCACCTTGCACGAGGCCCTGCTCTTTAATAAGCCAGTCCTCATCATCATGGACCCGGGTCATCCAGAGCAGCAGAACAATGCAAAGAAGATCGTTGATATGGGTGCAGGTACGGCCGTGGACGGCCGGACCGTGACTAAAGAGGTCCTCGAACAAAAGATCGCCGAAACACTGGCGCTTCCCCCTTGCCTGTTTGGTAGGGAGCACGCGACGGTAAACGGCAGGAAGAATGCCGTGGCGATCATCGAGGCGGTTGGTGCGGCAAAAGGAAAGATTAAGTCTTCCCCTCCCCCTACCGGTGAGTAGTGATAGACGTGGGCATTTCTGCGGAGATCAAACCTATAAAACCGGGCGAGGAACTGCACACGTGCCCGGCCTGCGGGTACGAATACGGGTTCCATATGTCCTTTGTCAGCGTGAACGCCGGAAAAGACGGGAAGGAGAGCCCGGTGAAATCCACCGGGGCTCTCTACCGGGTGATCCTAATATGCCCAGAGTGCGGGGCACGGTTCGATGCAGGCTGGCGGATCTCGTTCTTCGACGAGGAGAGCCACGTTGTCAGGGCAACGAATATCCTGCGCTGATACATCATCTGTCCATCCCCTGCGGCAGCCGGGGAACGGGGATGGCAGCGCGGAGCCGGGAGGAGGCGTCTGATGCAGTGCATCCGGTGCAAGGGGAAAGGATTGTGCGGCCTCGCCCGGTGCCCCATCACCAGCAGGTTCCGCGCACAGGCTGATGTGAAACCCTCTGCCAGTTACCAGGGCAGCGCCCCGTCGGTCTTTGTCGGCAGTTTCGGGTACCCGGATATCCAGGGCGGCCCTCTCATGATAAACGACAGCGATCATCCCCCGGACTGGCTGGGCCGGAATCTCGGGATCGAGGATATTGTCGGTATACGGGCACGGACGATCCGCGGGAAATCCCCCCTCCAGCGGTTTACCGGCAACCTCCAGGAGATCGCCCTTTCGTCCCGTCCTCTCGATGTGGACGTGGCGTTTGAAAAACCCGTCACATTTGCGATAACCTTTGATGGGACGGTCGCCCCGGTGGGATTTTCCGGGGCTGTCCGGAACCTTGACGTCATCGGCAGCGCCCTGGTGGGGCGGGTTGTTGACAGGATCACGTCGGACGTGGATATCCGGGCCACCGATGCCTGCGTTGAACTCAGTAAAGGTGGAAGTGATGTCTATGAGATCACAAAGCTCATGACCGCAGGGCTTCTCGGGAAACGCCGGCATTTTGTTCCCACCCGCTGGGCGATCACTGCGGTTGACGACACTCTCTCCACCGCGCTCAAAAAAGAGATCGCACGGTTCCCGACCCTTGATGAATGCCGTGTCTTTTCCGGGGAGATCTTCGGGAACCGGATCGTTTGCATCCTTGCGCCGGGGGACTGGAGGTACGAGATGATCGAGATCTGGGGCCGCCGCACGCTCTGGGCCGGGGATACGGAAGTGATCGTCGAGGACCGGGAAGCGATGAAAAAACAGGGATATTCCCCGATTTCAGGTGCCTATTACTCGGCACGGCTTGCCGTGTGCGAGTACCTCAAGGGCATCCGCCACTCGGCACGGGTGATCGTGCTGCGCCATATCTCCAGTGATTACTGGGCGCCGCTCGGGACCTGGGTGATCCGGGAGGCGGCCCGCAAGGCGATGGAATCTCCCCCGGCTTTCTGTGAGTCGCTGGACGACGCAGTTGCCGTGGCCTCCGCACGGATCGGGTTTGATTACTGGCAGCAGCACAGCACGCTCATCCCCGAGATGCGCACGCAGCGGACCCTCTTTTCGTTCTGATCCATTATGCCGTGTATGCCTGCGCCGACTTGGACTGCCGCTGGTACCGGTCTTTTATGCTGTCAAGCGTCTCGATCTCGGTTGTGTCCTTGTCGTCCCTGAGCCTGATGAACCGGGGGAACCGGAGGGCAAACCCGGCCCCGTACGTCGGACTGACCTGAAGTTCGGCATATCCTACCTCAAAGACCAGTCCCGGCTCGAACCGCACCTCTTTACCAGCGCTTGAGATCACCGTATCCTTGAGGAGCTCGTATACCTCGGTCAGTTGATCGTCGGAAAAACCGGTGGCGACCCGAGAGAGGGGGACGAGTTTTCCCTGGTCCTGGCAGGCCAGAAGAAACGAGCCAAAGACATGGGCACGTTTCCCCTCACCCCACTCCGCCCCGATGACAGCAAGGTCGAGCGTATCCACCTCGGGTTTGATCTTGATCCAGTTCTTTCCCCGCTGGCCCGGGGTGTAGGGCGAATCAAGTACCTTGATCATGATTCCCTCGTGGCCGGCGGCAAGCGCACGGTTGTAGGTGTCCTCGATCACCTGCGGATCGGCACTTACCACCTGCGGCGCCACGTACTTCCTGACCACCTCCACAAGAACCTTCCGGCGCTCCAGAAACGGGAGGTCAATCAGGGTCTTTCCGTCAAGATAGAGAATATCAAAGACATTGGGCACCATCATGATCTCCTCCTGTGCCTCGGCAATATCATGCCGGCGCCGGAACCGGCGGAGCACTGACTGGAACGGCATGGGTTTGCCGTCTTTGATCGCAATTACCTCTCCGTCGAGGATCACATCGTGGGTGGTCGAACCCTGCAGGAGTCCGATCACGTCGGGAAGCGCCCCGCTGACGTCTTCGAGCCTCCGGGAGTACATCTTGCCGGTATCCCCCTGTTTGTGGAACTGGAACCGCGACCCGTCGTACTTGAACTCCGCTGCCACCTCGCCGTGCTCCTGCACCATACCGGCGATCGAGCCCTGCTGGGCAAGCATCATCCGCACCGGGTGGAAGAGCGTGATGTGGACATCGCGAAGGGCGTCCGGCCCGATCCGTGCGAGACGTGCCACTTCGCCCAGATCGTTGATGGCCTGCATTGCGTGCTCAACGAGGGCTGGATCGACCGAGAAGGCTTTTGCGATCGCCTCGCGGACACTCCCCTCCCCGATCCCGATACGGAGTTCTTCGAGCATGATCCGGGCGAGGTACCGCCCTTCGAGTGGGCTGGCGTCACCGAACAGCAGCATGACCGTACGCATTTTCTCTTTCTGGGAGGCTGCCCCGCCACGGGCCGCTATGCTGATGAGTTTGTTGTAAACCTCGACAATTTCGAGATCCTGATGGGATAACGAGATCTGCGATTTTTTTGAAAGGAGTTCTTCTACGGCCCTTCCAACGTCCCCGGTTTTGTTGATTTTCTCTATCACCGCGTCCTTTTTTATCCCGGCGACGTAACCCACGGCTTCGTAGAGCAGGTTCGGGCCGATCCCGAGTTTCTGCGCACTCCAGTCAGGAAAGATCCTTCCCATGATAAACCGGACAAAGACCGGGAGTTCCCCGGGTGAAAGCCCGGGCAGGACCCGGCTTATCACATCGATCATGTCGAGGCGTCCGGAGATGCCCTCAATCTCTTCGCAGCACCGGGAGAACTCCAGAAAAAGCATGACGTTTCTGCTTTGTGAGTTGGCGACCGGAGCATTAACATTTTACTGTATCGCCGGAAACTGCGGTTTTCCCGTTCGAATGATTTTTTGTTCCGGTAGTAAATGTAAAAGTATTTTTAATGACCTGCCGATAGTTCATGCAGTGCAGGTCGTGGATTGTCCCTATGGGTGACGAGTGGCAGCCAGAGGCAGTTATCCGGTTGAGACTGGAACACCTTAAAAAGGAGTTTATCGACTACATCGACGTCAACATCGAAAAGATCGATACCAACATCCCGGTTTTTATCGGCCATGTCATGACGTCCCTTGACAAAACACTCCCCGACCTCAGTAACGAGTTCTATGACCATTTCATCGACGCGATGGCCTTTGCTGTACTCGAAAAGTCAAAGCGATCCGATGACATCCCATTTGTCGAGAAACTCTTCGAATACTTTCTGCATGCCAAACGTGGGAACCGGGGCCGTGCAGTCTATGACATCCTGCTTGGCATGAAGATGATCAACACAGGGAAGTATGCAGAGGCTGCCGAGCAACTCAAGAAGTACCGGTCCGTGGATGCCATCATCTGCCCGGCGATCGCGTACTGCTACTTCGTCCTCTCCACCCAAAAGACCCCGGTCGAAAGCAGAGGGGAATCCCAACGTCCCAACGAGATGTCGCTTGCCGCACGGGAACAGATGATAGAACTCATCCGGCTCAACCCTCCGATAAACCGACTCCAGGATCTTGGGATTGCCGAAGACCCCCGGATCAATAAGATCTTCTGGTTCATGATCAAGCAGGTGATTGACTGGTTCCCCGGCGAGCGCGAGTTTATCCGCATCGGGATCGAAAAGGCATCCCGCGACGGGAAACGCGACATAAAAGAGGAACTTCTCAATATTGCCATCGAGCGATTCTATAACGATATGTTCTTCCTGCGCGAGCTCTACACCCTCAAGCTCGAGAACCGGGATGCCGGAGGCGTTGCCGGGGTTGTCAAGCAGATGATCCAGCAGTATCCCGATAATGTCGAGCCGATCTACTATGGTCTCAAGCTCTCGATCATCACGAGCCGCATGGACACCTATTTCCGGTTCCGGAAACTTGCTGTTAAGAAGAACATCCCGGCACAGGCGCTTCCCCTGCTGGATTACTCGTTTGAGGTGATGTGCGATAAACAGGTTGAAGCTGCCGCCTGCATGGACGAGATAAAAAAACGCTTCGGCCCGCAGCATTATTTTGTGACGTTGCTCGAGTACGTGGCGCACGATTTTCAGTCTGACGACACAAAAAAAGTCAAGCGTGCAAAGAAGGCGATGTTTGATGCCATCGATCAGTACTGTATAAAACTGATCAAGATTAAGGCACGATAATAGGAAGATATATGACGACAGGTTTGGATGAAGGAAGAACGGTTTTTATGGGACAACCTGAGGTCACTCTATGGCAGTCGTGCTGCGGGTCCTTATCGCAGCGGAAAACCCTACGGGTTCAAGGAACTTGAAGAATCTCTTTCACAGGCGTTTCGGCCATACGTGAACTACAACCGGATTTCCTGGGGTGAGTCCGGAGTCGAACCCCCCTGAGTCGCCACGATCAGGCTCTTTTCTTCAAAGAAGAGTCCGAGGCCCTCCCGTGCGCTCGCCCGGGCACGGTCCGGCGTATTGTTGATCTCGCTCAAGTGGGAGAGAATTACCTGCGGTACATCTTTTCCGAGCACCCTGAGCGCTGCGGCAGCAGCCGGGTTTGAGAGGTGTCCCCGACTGGACCGTATCCGCCGTTTCAGGGACTCGGGATACGGCCCGTTTGCAAGCATCTCCGGGCAGTGATTGCTTTCGAGCACGAGACCGTCGCAGCGCCTGAGCAGGTCCAGCATGTGGGGGGTAACAATGCCCGTATCGGTGCAGTACCCAAACAGTGTCCCGTTCTCCCCAATGACGAACCCGCAGGGCTCTGCCGCGTCGTGAGATGTGGCAAACGGGGTGATCGTAAACCGGCCTGCCACAAATGGATCATCGTACCGGACGGCGTGCGTCGCGAGCGGTTTATCCGAGGTGCGCCGGTGACAGAGAAAATCCTCAAGCGTGCCCCGTGTGGCATAGACCGGGCACTCCAGTTTTCTTGCGAGCACATCCAGACCCCTCATATGATCCCCGTGCTCGTGGGTAACGATGATCGCACGGATGGCATCGGGAGCGCAGCCGGTCTGCGTGAGCCGGTGCAGAGTCTCCTTTGCGCTCAGGCCGGCATCAACGAGGATAGCACCGTCACTGCCCGTAATATACGTGCAGTTACCTTTGCTCCCGCTCGCAAGAACCGTGCACCGCATGTCACCCTACCATAGGCGTTTTTTGTATTAACCTGCTTTCATCCTTCCCGCGCCGGGACGGGGTACTGGATGGGGATAAAAAGAAATTCCGGGTTATTTTCTCGTTTTCATCGCTTCATACTCCGCAAGCACCAGCGCGATGGTCTTCGTTGAAATGGAGCGTCGCACAAGAAGCGTTAGCTTCCGGCAGTACTGGATGGGGGCGATCCGGGAACTCACGATAAGGCCAAAACAGAAGCACGCGATGCCGATCAGGATATAACTTGTAATATCAACCATCGAATATCCCATCAGGTCTCCATCACGAGTTCATCCACGATCGGTACTACAGAGTCGGCATTGGAACATTCTTTGGCGAGCACCATAAAGCGCTTTTGAGTAGTTCAGTTTTCAGGAACTGGTGCCTGATGATAATCCCTATCGAGAACATGGCAATCCCAAAGCCAATGTCGATAAGCAGGTCCGTCAGCATGTCAGTCGTGGTGCACCACATTGACTGTTACGGCAGGATACAGATAGATTTTGAATCAGGGAGCCACCGTAGTCACGTGGACGGCAGAGGTCTCGATAATTGTCCTGTGTAGGGGATAGAGAAAAGACCATTAACGGCAAGAGCGTTGGTATCGTTGTACAGGAAGAGTATCCTACAGTCCCAGACGTGTGAGAGCATGACCGACGAACAAGCCATTCCCCTGCGTTTCACTCTCTCCGAGTTTGCCGGATCGCTCGGGGACTTCGGGACGATCATCCCGCTTGTTCTTGCCGTCGCGCTGGTCTCCGATGTCAACCCGCGATATATCCTTCTCTTTTTCGGGATATGGTTTATCCTGACCGGGCTCTATTACCGGCTGCCCATTCCGCTCGAACCAATGAAAGCGATCGCCGTGATCGTGATCGCCGGCGGGATCGGGAGCGGGGAGATTGCAGCCGCCGGCCTCATCCTCGGTGTGCTCTTTCTGGTGCTCGGCTATGGCCGGTGCTTTTCGGTCATCGAGAAATGGGTGCCGGAGAGTGTCGTGCGGGGCATCCAGCTCGGACTTGCCCTGCTCCTGTTCAAGGCATCCGTGGATTTTGTGATCAGGGATTCCTTCTTTTTTGTTCTCGGTATCTCCGTCATCGTAGCGTTCATTCTCCTTGTCCACTACCGCAAGGTCCCGGATCTCTCGTCTATCTGCGTCATCGCGGTGGGTGTGATCGGCGGGATCATCCTGCATGGAATTCCCCCCCTCAGCCTGATCCCTGCGCCCCAGCTCGTGGTTCCAATTCCCACGGATTTCCCGTCCGCACTTTCCACCCTCGTCCTGCCACAGGTTGTGCTCACCATCGCAAATGCGATCCTTGCGACCTCCCTTTTGACAAAAGACCTCTTCGGAAAGGACGTGCCCCCCAAGAAGCTCTCGACGACTATCGGGCTTATGAACCTCACCTCGGTTCCCTTCGGCGGATTTCCCATGTGCCACGGAGCCGGCGGGCTTGCCGGCCAGTACCGCTACGGGGCACGGACCGGCGGGGCAAGTATCATCGCCGGTGTGATCTTTCTTATCCTCGCCCTGTTCTTTACCTCACCGGAGGTACTCTCCATCGTTGCAGTGGGTGTCCTCGGGGCGCTTCTTGTATTTGTCGGGTTCGAGATGGGCCGACACAGCCTCAAGACAGACTCGCTTGTCGTCACCGGCCTTATCGGGGTGCTCGCCCTTGCCGTGTCCATGACCATCGCATTTATTGTCGGCATGGTTGCTGTATACCTGCTCGGGTGGATAAAAAAGAGGCCGGTGCACAAAGAACCATCAGCATAGGTTCTGATCTGACGGAATACATGTGAGGTGTGATGTCCCTTTAATTCAATGCAGGTTGAACCGGGAGCATTTAAAGTACTGTCACTTCTGGGACAGGACCAAAAAAGGGGGAATTTAGTTGTTGGTTCCAATACCGTTTGCTGTTGCCTTTGCAGTAACATTCGTCGCTGTT
>NZ_PMZU01000054.1 GCF_003170075.1 Methanoregula sp. | reverse complement strand
GCGATTTGACAAGAGACGCAGAAATGCCCACCATCTATCTAATGGTGATCGTTGAGTTGTTAAAAACTTTACTACTCCTCCGGAAACCTTATTAACAATGTACGAAAAACATAACAGATCAAGTTGTAAAAAATTTTACTACAAATTTGAGGAAAAGCAAATGATTGGAATGACACAACTTCGGAAAGACCCGGGTATCCGGGATCTGACAACAGACAACAGACCGTCTCATCCGGGAGCAGGGAATGGAATATTCCCCCGTCCAGCGTTCGGGATGTTCCTGCTCCTCATCGTAGCCATAGGATTTCTGGTACTTCCTGCAGGTGCCTACACCACACCCGACTCCATTGTAGCTGCGGGCAAGGTCTACGTATCCAGCTATACGATCGATCCGGCCGTCCTCTTTTCCGGCGATACTGCCACAGCGACATTTTTTGTCACCAATGGCAACTCGGACTCCGGGAATACAACCACGCAGGGCATTGTAGTCAACCATGCGACATTCGGGGATGGTAATATCCGGCTCGTGAGCGGGACATACGACACATCCTCAAATGTCGGCCCGCTCCAGACCCGNNAGCTGGACGGTACGTATTACCCGACGTTCTCTCTTAATTTACGGGATGCGGACAGCCTGTATTACCGTACGCCGGTAAAAGTGGACAATACCCCCCTTATGATGAGCGTTATAAGCAAGCCGGACACGTTCACGCAGGGAAAGAAGGAATCGGTAACCGTGCAGATCGCCAACCCCCGGCAAAACGATGTAAAAAATGTCATCATTGAAGCAACCGGTAACGGGACAACGGTAACTCCCTCCAGCCAGTATCTCGGTGCGCTCAGCGCAAACTCCGCCACAAATGTGACGTTTTCTGTTACCCCGGATACGGAATCAGTCCTGACCATGACGGTAAAATATGATAACGGGGACAACCATCACTCAGTTACCCAGTCATTACCGGTAACGTTTGGGACCGACAAGAAACAGGCAACCCCCAAGATCAGCAATGTTGAGGTGACACTCACCAGCGGGGTCTATCATGTTACCGGAGATGTGACAAACGCCGGCCTCACAACCGCCAATGGTGTGACAGTTACGGCATTATCCCCGGCGATCCCAGAGGACCCGTACCGATCCTATGTGATCGGTGCACTTAAGCCGGACGATTTTGGCAGTTTTGAAGTAACTTTCACGGCAGCAAACAACACGGTCAGTGTACCAATCCAGATATCCTATAAGGACTCGGACGGGAATGTCATCTCGGTCCAGCAGGATGTCGGCATTTCCGGTGCAAAGGCCGATACCGCGAACCAGCAGGGGAACCCGCTCCTCTTCCTGGGGATTATCATCATTGTCATTCTCGCAGCCGGTGGCTGGTACTTCTACAACAAACGGATCAAAAAACAGTGAGGCTACAGGCCATGGTTCCGGCAATCCAGTTTAAGGACGTGGTGAAAGTCTACCCGCTCAAGGCAGGAGATGTGACGGCCCTTGATCACATCTCCTTTGCCGTGGAACGCGGGGAGTTCATCTCGATCATGGGGCCGTCGGGTTCGGGCAAGTCAACACTCCTGAACATGATGGGCTGCCTTGACACCCCGACCACCGGGGATATCTTCATAAGCGGGATTGGTGTCCGCGACATGAGCGACGTCGAACTCACCAACCTGAGGCGGGACCGCATCGGATTCATTTTCCAGTACTTCAACCTCTTTCCCCTCTTAAATATCATCGAGAACGTCAGTTTTCCCCAGATGCTCAAAAGCCAGAAACAGGTCGATGAAAAAAAAGCGATCGAAGTCCTTCGTGCCGTCCAGCTTGAGGAACGGTTCTATACCCACACCCCGCTCGAGTTATCAGGAGGCCAGCAGCAGCGTGTTGCGGTTGCGCGTTCGCTCATTAATGATCCGGATATCCTCCTGTGCGATGAACCTACGGGGAACCTCGATTCAAAAACCGGGGCAAGCATCATGGAGCTCATGACCGAGCTGCACCATAAGGGTGCGACCATCATTATTGTCACGCACGATCCCCACATAGCCGAATATTCGGAGCGGATTATCAGGATTGTTGACGGGAGAATTGCAGCATGAGCAAGATATTCTGGGAGATCTCGAAACGAAACATCCGGATCCACATGCTGCGCTCGACCCTTGCGATGCTTGGGATTATCATCGGTGTCGTCGCCATCGCGTCCATGGGGATCCTCGGGAACAGCATGACGCAGGAGATCAGCTCGAGTCTCTCTTCGGTTGGGGACAGCGTGATTGTCACCCCGTACGCCGGTGGTGGCGGTACGGGGATGGGTGGTGGTGGCGGAGGAAGCTCGGCCGACTTAAAACTTACCGACCAGAATTACCAGCAGATTAAACGGGCGGTCGCCCCGAACGTGGCGATTCCCGTTCATTCCACATCAGAGCACATGAAAGTCGGGGTTGGCAGCGACGATATCGTGGCGACCATTTACGGTCTCCCGACGGACAAGGTGAAAAACCTGCTGCCCGATCTCCAATCCGGTGACTACAGCAATGGGAACTCCGGATGCCTTGTGGGATCGACCTTTGCAAAAGATCATAATGTCCAAGTCGGGTCGCGGATTTCCATTGGTACGGACAGCGAGTACGGTACGCTCAGGGTTACCGGTATTATCAAGGAACGGGGAATGAGTTTCGATATCAGTACTGACAGCGCCATCGTTGCGACACAGGACTGGTTTGAGAATACCTACAACGACAAGGATGAGTACAACGAAGTGGTCGTCAAGGTTACCAGCGGTGACACTGCCGATGTAAAGACCACCATCGAAAAGCAGCTCAACCGGAACATCAAAGAAAAGACGGTTTCCGTGACGGACAGCAAGGCAACACTCTCGACCATCTACGAGACGTTTAGCACCGTCACGACCTTTGTTACGGCCATTGGTGGGATCTCAATGATTGTCGCCGGGGTCTCCATCTTCAATATCATGATGATGTCGGTCAACGAGCGGATCAAGGAGATCGGGATCATGCGCAGCATCGGTACCCAGAAAAGGGAGGTGATAAGCATGTTCATCTACGAGGCTGCCATTATCGGTGTCGTGGGGAGCCTGATCGGCGGGCTCCTCAGTCTCCTTGCTGGCTATGCTGTCAGTGCCCTGATGCTCGGTACCACCCAGTACCTCTTTACCGTGGCGAGCATGCAGTCGATTGTCGAGGGCGTCGGGTTTGGGATTATTGTCTGTCTTCTCTGCGGGTTGTATCCGGCATGGCAGGCAGCAAACCTCAACCCGATCGATGCGCTGCGGCATGAATGAGGAATAAATGCGCATTCCCTTTTTTCAGCCAAAGAAAAAAGATCCCGTAACCGGGTGTCGCACGGACACGACCGATGGCGTCGAAATCCTGACCGGCAATCCGAAAAAGGCAATCCTGAACCTGTCAGGACCGCTGATCATCGCCATGCTCCTGATGTCCAGTTACAACGTGGTAAACGCAATCTGGGTCGCAGGGCTGGGCTCCGATGCTCTTGCAGCAGTCGGGTTCATAAGCCCCATGTTTATGATCCTTCTCGGCCTGGGCACGGGTATAGGGGCAGGTGCAACATCAGCGATTGCACGAAAAATTGGTGCCGGCGATCGGAACGGCGCGAGTAACACTGCCCTTCACGGGATTGTTATTGCGGTCATTATTTCTTTCGTCCTTACAATCCCCCTTGTTATTTTTGCCGGGCCCATCGCGATCTTGTTTGGTGCCGGGACAACAGCGGGTCTTGCCACATCATACGGACAGGTAATCTTCGGCGGCACGTTTTTTATCATCTTTGTCAATGCCGCGTACGGGATCCTGCGGGCGGAGGGCGATGCCAGAAGGACAATGTACGCTATGGTCGCGGCGTCCATCCTAACTATTATCCTCGACCCGATCCTCATCTATGGTCTGGGCCTCGGAATTGCCGGGGCGGCCTGGGGGACGGTCATCTCCCTTGCAGCAGTAACCGCGGTGCTCCTGTACTGGTTCTTTGTCAAAAAAGACCTGTACGTCTGCCTCTCGTGGCGGATCTTTGCACCGTGCCGGAGTGCGGCACAGGATATCCTGACCGTCGGGATTCCGGCCAGTGTCGAGTATCTTGCGATGTCGATCTTAAGTATTATTCTCAACCTGATGCTGGTTCTCGTAGCAAACACCGATGCGGTCGCCGTCTTTTCGGTGGGCTTTCGGGTCGTATCGTTTGGGATCGTCCCGGTCGTTGCAACCGGGACCGTGGTCGTTTCTGTGGTAGGTGCAGCGTACGGGGCCCGGCATATTGACAGGATCCGGGAAACTCATCGGTTTGCGATCTTGTTTGGCGTACTGATTGCACTCTGCGTAAGCACGATCACCTGGGTATTTGCCTACCAGATCGCCGCGATATTCTCGTATTCGCAGGAGGGGGCGCATCTCTACCCGACAATTGCCGCGTTCATCCAGGTCATGTGCCTGTTTTATCCCTTCGTGCCGCTGGGGCTTATCTCGTCTTCAGTCCTTCAGGGTGTGGGGAAAGGGCCGACCTCGCTGTTCCTGACTATCATGCGAAGCCTGGTATTTGCCATTCTCTTTGCATGCCTGTTCACGTTCATCTTCGGTATGGGCGAGACCGGGATCTGGTGGGGCATGGTGGCTGGGGAAATAGCCGGGGGGTTGTTTGCCTTTTTCTGGGTGTGGATATACCTGTCAAAACTGGAAGCCCAGAAACCGGGAGGTGCCCCTCATGTCTCATAGTAACCACTGGGTCATCATTACATCTGATGAAATCAGCGAAATACGCAGGCATCTGCAGGTTCTTGAGGAGGGGGGATCCCAAAAATGCCAAGACAGCGCCCGGGTCATTGCCAAAATCCTCAACACTGTTGAACCGCGCCAAGCATGACCGGGTAATGGGAGAGTGATGAGATGGAGGAAAATTACGATAAAGTGCTAGGCGAATGCCAGTATGGAACTTAGAGAAATTACCTATTTCACAGAAGATGATGAGACCGTAATAGATCTTCTCGTAGAACTTGGATTCAAGAGATCCTTTTCCAAGGTACTTGTGTACCTGCTATCAAAACCGGAATCCACGATACGAGATATTGAGTGCGGGGCAAATCTCCGCCAACCTGAAGTCAGTCTTGCGACTACATACCTGCTCAACAGAACCTGGATATCATGCCGTGCTGTCCAGGGTGGGACAAAAGGACGGCCGGTGAAGAGCTTCCGGCCCGCAAAGCCATTTGCGGAGATTCTCGCGGACATTAAAGAACAGAAAATGGAGGAGGCCCGTGCCATGATGCTGAACGTGAGGCTGCTGCAGGCCCATGCCCGTGATTGTGGCATTCTGAAGCCATGTTAGTTCCATGATGTAGGGGATCCTCTCCGAAATAGATGGAGAAGATTTCTTACCTCTAAAATTCCAGAACAGGAGATCCTTACCATGCTATAAATCGCCGGGGTGGTTTGTGTGTGATTTATTGAGTGAACGATGCCAAGACCCGAGACGATCCAGAAGACGCCATACCCGGAGAATATTTCCATGCCAGCGAGGTCGGCCGGACTGCAAACAGCCCTGCTCGTTGCGGAGGATCCAATGCCACCGTACCCCAGTGCCCCACCCGCACTGGACCGAGATTCACCGATCCTCATTGCCGTCATTGATCATGCCATACAGATTATATTCACCGTCGCATCAGGCACTCGCATTCGCATACAGGATCTGCCTTTTACCGTTGGGTATCCGGGGACGAAATTTTCCAGGATCTGATGAGATGCTGCGGGATTACATAGCAGGACAAAAATGCAATTCAGGAACGTCATACCCGGGAACAATCGCCGGTACATGGCGATGGCCCCTATAAGGAGGTAGTGAATCCTTACCGGAATACCGGTGAGGCAGGAGCGGGCAAGTGTACAATGGCAATCTCCTTGCACTTTTGCGCCCTCCCTTCCTTCGAGGACACGCCGGGGGTAATTCCTTGCTGGTATGATCAGCCAGAAGTACCCTCTCCCCCTCTGTCGTTCCGGCCCCGGGGACGAAATTCCTGAATCCCCCCAATCCGTGGCATATACGATCCGGTAAAACGATTTGCATCTCTATCTCATTACATAACCGGCCCCGTCACGGTATTTTTTCGGTTCTGCTAACGGCATACTGATTACTAGGCTTGTGGCGACCCCGAAGATATCCCGAATGGCGCGCTCCTCTATAAGACCTTTTTTAAGCTCCGGGTAAAACATTAGTGGAACTATATGCAGAAGGAAACTGCAGAACCGAGGATGCGCGAATGTTCTTATATAACCGCTTTGTAAATGGCCATGGAATCCGGGATATATTGTTTGAAAGGAGGCAGGGTGTTTTGGGAAAAGGGGCACGGTGTATGCCCCGCAGCACCCGAACCGGTTTTGTACTATTCATGTTCCTTCTTGTGGTATTCGGAGCGCTCGTCCTTCCGGTGAGTGGTTACACAACAACGGATTCGATTACTGCTGCAGGAAGAGTATACGTATCCAATATAACCATCGACCCTGCCGTTCTTTTCACCGGGGATACCGCAACGGTGACCTTTGCCGTCACCAACGGCAATACCAATACCGGCAATACCACCGACGGCGTCATGTTCAACCATGCGACGTTTGGCGATAATGATATCCGTCTCACCAGCGGCTCGTACGATTCTTCGTCCAATGTCGGCCCGCTCCAGACCCGGACGTACGTGTTTAACGTTATGACCGATAAGCTGGACGGTACGTATTACCCGACGTTCTCTCTTGGTTTCCGGGATGCGGACAGCCTGTATTACCGTACTCCGGTCAAGGTTGACAATACGCCCATTATACTGAGTGTCATAAGCACACCGGATACCTTCACCGCTGGGAAAAAAGATACGATCACCGTCCAGATTGCCAACCCCCGGCAAAACGATGTAAAAAATGTCATCATTGACGTAGTCGGGAACGGGACGACAATAACCCCATCGGAGCAGTACCTTGGGTGGCTTGGCGCAAATTCTGCCATAAATGCGACATTTTCCGTCACCCCGGATACCGAGTCCGTTCTCATCATGACGGTGAAATATGACAACGGGGACAACCACCACTCAGTTACCCAATCCTTACCGGTAACGTTTGGGACCGACAAGAAACAGGCAACTCCCAAGGTCAGCAATGTTGAGGTGAAACTCACCGACGGGGTCTATCACGTTACCGGAGATGTGACAAACGCCGGCCTCACGACAGCAAATGGTGTGACGGTTACGGCATTATTCCCGGCGACTCCCCAGGACCCGTACCGGTCCTACGTGATCGGTGCACTTAAGCCGGACGATTTTGGCAGTTTTGAAGTAACTTTCACGGCAGCAAACAACACGGTCAGTGTACCAATCCAGGTATCCTATAAGGACTCGGACGGGAATGTCATCTCGTCCCAGCAGGATGTCGGCATCTTTGGTGCAGCACTGACTGATACCGCAAACCAGCAGGGGAACCCGCTCCTCTTCCCGGGAATTATCCTCATTGTCATTCTCGCAGCCGGCGGCTGGTACTATTACACCAGACGGATCAAAAAACAGTGAGGCCCCGGCCATGGTTCCGGTAATCCAGTTTAAGGATGTCGTAAAAATCTACCCGCTCAAAGCCGGGGATGTGACGGCCCTCGATCACATCTCCTTTACCGTGGAACGCGGGGAGTTCATCTCGATCATGGGGCCGTCGGGTTCGGGCAAGTCCACACTCCTGAACATGATGGGCTGCCTTGACACCCCCACCACAGGGTATATCTTCATCAGCGGGATTGGTGTCCATGACATGAGCGATGTCGAACTCACCAACCTGCGAAGGGACCGCATCGGGTTCATCTTCCAGTACTTCAACCTCTTTCCCCTCTTAAATATCATCGAGAACGTCAGTTTTCCCCAGATGCTCAAATCACAGAAACAGGTCGATGAAAAAAAAGCGATCGAAGTGCTCCGGGCCGTCCAGCTTGAGGAACGGTTCTATACCCACACCCCGCTCGAGCTTTCGGGAGGCCAGCAGCAGCGTGTTGCCGTTGCACGGGCACTCATTAATGATCCCGACATCCTCCTCTGTGATGAACCTACGGGGAACCTCGATTCAAAGACCGGGGCAAGCATCATGGAGCTCATGACCGAGCTGCACCATAAAGGTGCGACCATCATCATTGTCACGCATGATCCCCACATAGCCGAATATTCGGATCGGATCATCAGGATTGTTGACGGGAGAATTGCGCAATGAGCACGATATTCTGGGAGATTTCGAAACGGAACATCCGGATCCACATGCTGCGCTCGACCCTTGCGATGCTCGGGATTATCATCGGTGTTGTTGCCATCGCATCCATGGGGATCCTCGGGAACAGCGTGGTACAGGTGGTTTCCGCGAGTCTCTCATCTGTCGGGGACAGCGTGATTGTCACCCCGTACGCCGGTGGCGGCGGTATGGGTATGGGCGGCGGGGGTGGCGGAGGAAGCTCGGCCGACTTAAAACTTACCGACCAGAATTACCAGCAGATCAAACGTGCGGTCGCCCCGAACGTGGCGATCCCGGTCCACTCGACATCGGAGCACATGAAAGTGGGGGTGGGCAGCGACGACATCGTTGCGATGATCTACGGCCTGCCAACAGACCAGACAAAGGACCTGCTTCCCGATCTCGAATCCGGCGACTACAGCAACGGGAATTCCGGTTGCCTCGTAGGATCGACCTTTGCAAAAGATCATAATCTCAAGGTCGGGTCGAGAATTTCCATTGGTAAAGACGGCGAGTACGGGGCGCTCCGGGTCACCGGTATTATCAAGGAACGGGGGATGAGTTTCGATATCAGCACCGATAATGCCATTGTGGCGACCAAGGACTGGTTCGAGAACACCTACAACGACCAGAACGAGTACAACGAAGTAGTGGTCAAGGTAACGAGCGGCGATACTGCCAGTGTAAAGACCACGATTGAGAAGCAGCTTAACCGGAACACCAAGGACAAGACCGTGAGCGTGATCGACAGCAAGGCGACGCTTGCATCCATCTACGAGACGTTTGGCACGGTCACGACCTTTGTTACGGCCATTGGCGGGATCTCGATGATTGTCGCCGGTGTCTCCATCTTCAATATCATGATGATGTCGGTCAACGAGCGGATCAAAGAGATCGGGATCATGCGCAGTATCGGCACCCAGAAAAAAGAGGTGATGAGCATGTTCATCTACGAGGCCGCTATTATCGGAATCGTCGGGAGCCTGATCGGGGGTTTCATCAGTCTCATTGCCGGCTACGCGATAAGTGCCCTGATGTTCAAGACCACCCAGTACCTCTTTACGGTTACAAGTATGATGTCGGTTGTTGAGGGTGTAGGGTTTGGGATCATCATCTGTCTTCTCTGCGGGTTGTATCCGGCGTGGCATGCGGCAAACCTCAGCCCGATCGATGCACTCCGGCATGAATAAGGGAAAATTTCAGCCTCTTTTTTACCGGAAGCCCTTTGACAGTCTTTAAGTCAGGGACTGGCGCTCAATGGTTTGGTGCGGACGAAAAAGTCGGGTTATTTTGATTTTCTTCACCGCACGAGCCAGCCGGTGTACCTGGATGTGAACATGCCTGTCCCGACACGACAAGCGAGATCTTTTTCGAATCGTGGAAATGTCCAGATTGCCGAAGATCCCAGTCTCCTTCATCCGTTTGAGCAGGGCTGGGAGATTGGCCGCATAAGCAAGGGAGTATACGGTATATTTTGAAAAATTACGAGGTTTCTCACCCCCCGGTGGGGGTCGAAAAGGCAGCCTCATCTGGGCCTCGCTGGGCGAGGGAGGTGTACCGGGTTCTGCATGTGAGCCGCCGCGGGGACGTCCCTTAAGGAACGGCGGCACTCATCGCAATTTTGAAAAGAGAGAAACAGTTCACTCAACCATCAATTTTTTAGTTTGTGTAATCCGGCGTTGGCAGATTTCAAATTTTTCATGACAAACGGATTTTATGGTGTCCCGAACCGCACAAGTGTCGCTTTGAGCGTTCGCACACCCTCAACGAACGGCGACACTGCCGGTCCGGCAAGGAGCGGTTCCACGCCTGGCTCGCACTCGATGAGCTGTTCGTCGTAGGGCAGGACAACCTGATCCGTGAACAGATCTTCCGAACCGGCAATGAGCCCCCGGACTTTTTTAATATCATTTTCCGAGCGGACCCGGTTGATGACGAGATGGCGGGTGGGAATCCCGAGGGCTCTTGCGAGTCGTGCTGCATGCAGGGCTACCTGTACCGCGTTGAACGTCGGGTCGGTGACAAGGACTGCCTGGTCGAATCCCTGTGCGAGCGACCGGCCGAAGTGTTCCACGCCGGCCTGCGTATCCATGAGAATGACCTCCCGTTCCCGCAGGTTGATGTACCGGACGATCGCCTCAAGGAGCGCATTTTCAGGGCAGAGACACCCGGTCGCCGGCGCCACGACCGTTCCCATGACAAGGATGCTGATGCCACCGGGGCCTTTGATCCCGAACCGTTCGACGACATCGGAAACATCCGGGTTGAGCCTGAGGAGAGATCCCCAGCCGGCACCCGGGCGGGCGCCGGTCTTCTCTTCCACATAATCGAGGTTTTTGGTGAGCGGGACCACCGCGTCGCCCTGCTCTTTTGGCACGCCGAGAGCATAGGGCAGGTTCATCTGCGGGTCCTCGTCAACCGCAAGAAGGGTAAAGCCGTCTTTTGAGAGGAGGTGGGACAAGAGTGCCGTGATGGTGGTCTTTCCCACCCCGCCTTTCCCGGTGATGATGACGCGGAACCCTCTCTCCGGTTCCTTGTGCGTGCTCCGCTCGATCGCATGGGCGACACCAAGGATCTTCTCCCGCTCTGCCCGGCTTTCAGGCATCGCCCGGATCTCCTCCCGTTGCTGCAAGGATCTCTTTTTTCGCCAGCTTTTTTGCCCGGCAGGCCGGGCAGAGTCCCTCGAGATCGTCCCGCAGCGGGGGCTCGATCCGGGAGAGCACGGATTTTTCGAGTGCCGCCGGCGCAAAGTACTTCCCGCACGACACGCACTGCGACAACGGAACTTTTGTCTCGCTCCATGAGTGCAGGATCCGTTCACCGCCACGGTCTTCGAGACTGACTGCATGCGTCGGGCAGACGGCCGCACAGGCACCGCACCCGTAACAGTCCCGGCTCGGTTCGGTAAAGGGCGTGTTGACCACGGTGTACGGGCCGCGGTTGATGAAGTTGATTGCGCCGGCACCCATGATCTCGTTGCAGACCCGGACGCATAACCCGCAGAGGATACAGGCGCCACCGAGCGGGTCGCCGGTATCGACCCTTCTCAGGAACCGCGTCTTTGTCACGCCGTACCGGGCGGCCATCTCCTTTACGACCGCAGATTTGGGTGCTTCGGCGAGGTACAGCTCGAAGAGGATGGTCCGGTACTTCACGATATCCGGTGTATCGGTCAGGACCGTGAGGCCTTCTTTTGCTCGCAGGGTGCAGGCCGTCTCCATCACGGTCTTCCCGTGGTGGACAACCCCGACCATGCAGAGCCGGCAGGCGCCGTACGGTTCGAGCGACTGTTCAAAGCAGAAATGGGGAATGGGGATTTTCACGCGTTCTGCAACGGTTAAAAGACACTCCCCCTCGTCCGCCCGGTACGCATTCCCGTTGATGGAGACCGTCACCGGTTTTTTTGGCGGCTCTGCAAGTTCCGTACCGGTCTTTCCCTGTGTCATGGTTTCACCAGCGCATCGTATTCTTCCCTAAAATACGCCAATGTGGTCAGGACCGGGTTTGGTGCAGACTGCCCGAGGCCGCACAGCGACGTGTTTTTGATCGTATCGGCCAGCAGCGCGAGCGTTTCAAGGTCCTTTGCCGTTCCCTTCCGGGCTATGAGCCGGTTAAGCAGGATGAGTGTGTGCCGGAGTCCTTCCCGGCACGGGACGCATTTCCCGCAGGATTCACCGGTTGCAAAGTTGATGAAATACCGGGCGATATCGACCATGTCCGTGTCTTCGTCCATCACGACAATCCCCCCGGAGCCCATGATCGAACCGACCGCATTGAGGCTTTCATAATTCACCGGTGTATCAAAGAGCCGGACCGGGATACAGCCGCCGGAAGGTCCGCCGGTCTGGACGGCTTTTACCTTTTTTCCCTGAGCGCCCCCGTTTCCAATGTCACAGACGATCGTGTTTAACGATGTCCCGAGCGGGACTTCGACAAGACCGACCCGGTCGACTTTTCCCACGAGCGAGAAAACCTTGGTGCCGGCATTTTTTTCCGCCCCGATCTTCGCGTACCAGCCGCTCCCGTTTCTGATGATAACCGGGATATTGCACCATGTCTCGACATTGTTGAGATCCGAGGGAATGCCCCAGAGCCCCCCGCCGGGATCCGTGAGCCGGGGAGGACGGGGGTGGGGCCGGCCGGTCCGCCCCTCGATCGATGCGACAAGGGCCGTGGATTCGCCGCACACGAATGCACCGGCACCGGTCGCGATCCGGATATCGAAATCAAATCCGGCCCCGATGATATCTTTCCCGAGGAGCCCCAAGGCCCGGGCCTCGCCGATGGCGTGCACAAGCCTCCTGATGGCAAGCGGGTACTCGGCCCGGATATAGATCAGGCCCTCCTTTGCCCCAATCGCATAGGCCCCGATGATCATGCCTTCAATGAGCATGTGGGGATCGCTCTCCATCTCGTTGCGGTTCATGTATGCCCCGGGATCGCCCTCGTCGGCATTGCAGATAATGTACTTTGCCGCTCCCGGCGCATCCCGGGTGATCCGCCATTTCATGCCCGTGGGAAAACCGGCGCCGCCCCGGCCCCGGAGCCCGGATTTTTCCACTTCGGAGATGATGGTCTCGGAGTCCATCCTTGTCAGAGCCTGCTCTGCTGCGGCATACCCGCCCACCGCAAGGTATTCATCGATATCCTCGGGGTTGATGAAGCCGGCGTTCCGGAGGATCACTTTTTTCTGGTGCTTAAAGAACGGGATATCGGCGTAGAGCGGTATTTCGTCAAATCCGTTCCCGTACGTGATAACGGTGCCGGTCACATGGTCCCACGAGGGCACCCGGCAGAGCGCCTTTTTGTACGGCACGGTGCCTTTCTTCACGGCTTCCACAATCCCTTCCGCGTCCTCCTCCGTCACCTTGTGAAGGATCACCAGCGGTTTTCCCGGGATCGTGATGTTGACCAGTGGCTCTTCCCGGCAGTAGCCGATACAGCCAGTCTTGGCAAGACTGATATCGACACCGGTTTTTTTGATAATCTCCTGTAACCGTTCGTAGACTTTTTCCCCGCCCACCGCGATGCCGCAGGTGGCAAGGCCGACCGCGATCCGGGGTTTTCCGGGCAGGATCTTTTTTTGCCCGGCCACCTCTCCCGCGGCGCGATCAAAAACTCCGGTCATGCTGCCCTCCACCCATACTGTTCAAGGATGGCCGGCAGAGTATCCGGGTTCGCGTACCCGTAGAGGGTGCCGTCGATCTGGAGGACCGGCGCCATGCTGCATGCCCCGAAACACCGGGCGATCTCGACCGTGAATTTGTTGTCTTTTGTGGTGACCGAGAATTTTCCGTCCTCTGTGGTGTCGCCGTGGATGTCGAGCAGGCTCTCAAGCGCATCGAGGACCCCAACTGCACCCCTTACATGGCAGGCGGTTCCCATGCAGATCGTAATCACGTGCTCTCCAACCGGTTTCAGGCTGAAGAACGAATAGAACGTGACAATGCTGTAGAGCTGTGAGATGCGTACGTCAATTTTTACCGAGAGCATCTCCAGCGTTTCGCGGGGAATGTATCCTTCGCTGCGCTGGATATCGCCAAGAATACCCAGAACTTTTCCTGTCGGCGAATCGTACCGGGCGATAATCTCTTCGAGTGTTTTTTCCTCCATGATGCCCCCCAAAAAAACAAAAAACTTCCAGAGGGGGTTTTAGATCCCAAGCGCCTTTCTCTTCCGGTTGATCTCTGCTTCGAGAAGGTCTGCGGCTTTTACCGGGTCCGGCTCTATTGCAAACGTCGCGTTCACGACCCCGTTGAGCTGGGCGGCAAGCAGGTTTACCACGTTCTTGCTCCCGAAAATCTTGGGTGCGATGCCAAGGACTGTGTAGACGCCCGATGCAACAAAGTACGTCCCGATCGAGATCGCTTTTTGCGAATACCATTCGGGTGCGGCTCCTCCCAGCGGAAGATCGCTGATACCGACATTGAGTTCCTTTGCGATGTTTGCGGCAAGCACGAGGATGCGCGAGCAGTCAACGCAGGAGCCCATGTGGAGCACCGGCGGGATGCCGAGCGCGTTGCAGACGGACTTGAGCCCGGGTCCTGCCATGTCCGCGGCTTCGGGGACGAGCAGGCCCGCCTTCCCGCATGCAATCGCGGCACACCCGGTCTCGACCACGAGAATGTCCCGCCTGATCAGCTCTTTTGCCAGCGTGACATGGCCGTAGTCCTGCTTTATCTTCGGGTTGTTGCAGCCGACAATACCTACGGCCCCCTTGATCTTCCCGGCAACGATGGCATCGATCAGCGGCTTGTACGTCCCGCCGAGTGCCTTTCGGATCGCTTCTTCCGAGAAGCCCGACATCAGCTGCATCGGCTTGTCCGGGATCCTGACCCGGTCCGGGTTCCGGTTCGCGAAGTTGTCGATGGCAAGTCCGATGATCTCCTTTGCGGTGTCGTAGGCGTTCTCCGGCCGGAACTCCTTGTAGATTGAGCCCGGGATCTTCGCCTTCCGGCTGGTGGTCACGACTTTTGTGTGGTAACAGCCGGCCGTCTGGGTTACCGCGGGGAAGATGCACTGGTAGTCGATCACCATGGCCTCAATTGCCCCGGTCGCAATCACCAGTTCCTGATCGAAGAAACTGCCGGCAAGGGGGATGCCATGCCGCATGAGGAGTTCGTTCCCGGTACAGCACATCCCGGCGAGGTTGATACCCGCTGCGCCGGCGTCCTTTGCACGCTTCACGAGACCCGGGTCCGCTGCCGCCTTCACGATCATATCGGAGAGGACCGGGTTGTGCCCGTGGAGGACGATATTGACCTTGTCCCTGCTGATCGTCGCAAGGTTTATCCATGCCTTCAGCGGCGTCGGGGTGCCAAAGAGGATATCGGAGGCATCGGTTCCCATCATCGAGCCGCCCCACCCGTCGGAAAGGGCCGTTCTCATCGCGTGCAGGAGGATGTTTGTGTAATCCGAATCGACGCCCATGTGGATCCGGTGCATCGCCTCCACGATCTCGCGGTCGACACTGCGGGGCATAATCCCCGCCTTCTTCCAAGCGTCTTTGGTTTTCTGAGGGGCACGCTCGGTCATCTGGATCCTGTTTTTCAGCGTCCCGTACTCTTCGAGCAGCGCCCGGGCCAGCTCGCCGGCGATCTCTTCTTTTTTCCGGCCGGCCGTTTTTATGCCATACTCTGTCGCGACCACGTGCAGCTTGCCTTCATCATGGATCTGGTACCCCTGTGCCCGGCCTTCCGAGGTCGCAAGCATTGCCTCGACGACTTCGCGCCCGTGATCCGAGTGGGCGGCAGCGCCGGTGGTAAGATCGTCAAGCAGGTTCCGTGCGACAATGAGATCGGCTTCCGCACCGCAGACACCCCGGGTCGGTTTTTTCCCGAACGGCTCGGTACGGCAGGGCCCCATGGCACATCGGTTGCAGCAGACGCCGAGGTTCCCGAAGCCGCACTGCGGCTGCTGGCTGGCGAAACGGTCCCAGACAGTCTCGACACCGTCGTCCATTGCCTTGATAGCTGTTTCCTGATCGGCCCGGTCAAGCATACGGTTCTTGACAATTTTCTGAGCTTCCGGCAAATTGTTTATCATGATTTTTCCCTCCTCATCTCCCTATCAGGACATTTCGGCAAGTTCTTTTAAGATTGCCCTGAACGCCCGGACATTCTCCGGTATCCGTGGTACTTCCACATCGGTTCCTTCGGATTTGAGCATCCGCAGGGTGAAATCCTTCCTGCTCACGCGGATGAGATCGTTTGCATCGCCGAATTCGAGCGCCCCGGTCTTGCAGGCTTCCGCACAGGCAGGGATCTTCCCGGCTTTCTGCCGTTCGATGCAGTTGTCGCACTTGGCGTTGACATCACGGTCGGCCGAAATCTGAGAAACCCGGTGAAACGTAATGATCCCAAACGGGCAGGCCATGGCGCAGACCGCACAGCCGATACACAACGGGTACTGCACAATCACCGATCCGGTGGGTTTGTCCCGGACCAGTGCATCTGTCGGGCAGACCTGCATGCACGGCGCCGGATCGCAATGCCGGCACCGGTTCGGGAAAGCCAGGTAGTCAATCCCGGGTTCAACGTGAATGCGCGGCTGGGAAATTCGTTCTTCGCCGATTGCGCCAAAAATTGTTTTGCTCTGTGAGTGTTCCACCGCACATGCAACTTCACAATGCCTGCAACAGACACAGAGTTCAGGCCGGACAAAAACCGTTTGCATAGATCCTTCCTCCGATACTTTCCTCCCCGATCCCGTCACGGTCAGTGGCGGTTTTGGATATTGTGGTATTATTAGTTCACCGTATAAGAGGTTACGTACGGGGCAACCTGCTCTACCATTGGACACCCACGTGGTCCACGGGATTCCGGCCCCGGCCTGTCAGAAACGACATCAGGTTCACCAGAAACCGGAACAATCCCCGGCGCGTAATGGATTTGCTAGGTCCCTGTCGGGCCTTCACTGTGGAGGGGGACCGGGGTGTTGACCGGATATTTCAAAAAACGAGAAGGGTTCCCACCCCTTCGGGGTCGCTCGGCCGCCTCGTCGGGGCCTCGCTGGGCGAGGGAGGTGTAATTTTTTATTGATCCGCCGCGGGGGTGTCCCTTCGGGGGCGGCGGCGTTTATCGCTCCATAGGAATATCAAGGGCTACGGTCACAAAATATGGTTTAAATCATTCAATTCTTTAAAAAAAGTCAGGTTTAAAAAAAATTACATCTTGATCTGCGCCAGCGCATCGTAGGCCATCTTCCGGTACACCGCCGGATCAACACTGGGATACTGCTCCTTTGCTTTGACGATGTCCGGGCTCGTGCTGGTTGCGAGTGCATCGACACGGTCGAGCGTGTGGGCGGCCGTGTCCAGCACCCAGAGATCCCGGGTGTCCTTGTCCACGACCGTGATCGCTTCGACCCGGACCGAGGCGAGATACGAACCATCCGGCTTCTGGTACAGGTTCGGTTTCCCGATGACCGCGACAAATGCAGGTGTCTCGATCTTTGCGAGCTGCTGCATCGCCTCGGGCTGGTAGCTTCCCGCCATGATAAAGAAGGTACCGGTCGGGTCGATCACCCGGCCCCGGTAGAAGATGTTCTGCTCGCCCTGCCGGGTCTTCTCGGTCAGCGTGCCAACAATGAAGATCCGGTTGCTGCGCTCTCCTGTCGGGAGGAGCACGAACGTGGGGCTCTTCTCGTCCTCGCCATCCTTGAACTGGTACCGGCACTCCCTCAGTTCGCTCGCAAAGACCCGACGTGCCGGCTCGCGCTCGAAACTCCCGTCCCGCCGGCCCATCTCCGGTGCCGTTCCGCTCATGGTGCACCCCCGGCCCGGTTCAGGAGCTTTGCATGCTCCCCGCTCTCGAAGTGCATCCGCTCGCAGGTATTCACGAGCAGCCGGTTCTCGATCTCGCGGCCTTTGCAGGCCACGTACCGGCCGAGCACCTTGTCCCGCATCTGCAAAAAGACCTCGTCCATCCCAAGCGGGTTGTTCTCCGCGATCTCTTTTGCCTGGTCGAGATTGATCCCGGTCAGCGCTTCCACGACGTCACGCTTTAAGAGAATGTTGTGCGTCTTCTCGCCATCGTCAAGCCAGCCCTTGATCCTCAGGTCGTAGACAAAATTGGGCTGGATCTCGTGGATCGGGCAGTAGTTCTGCCGGGAGAGGGCACGATTGCATCCCGGAACCGGGCAGCGCTTGATGATCCCGGAGCCGGGTGCGATATGTACGATGGCGCCCCGGATCTCCACATCGCCGCCAGTTGCCGTGACAATATCTCCTTCCTCCTGCATGATCGTCGCGGTCGTGATGTTGAGCGAGAGCCGTTCGTTATACTCGTCCACCTGCGCATAGAAGACCGAGTAGACCGTGCCCACGGCGAGTTTTTCCTTGCCTGGCTCTTTCCAGATCACGAACTTGACCGTGCCGGTCTCGTCGCCCAGCAGGCCGGACTGGAGCATACGGTCGTGCGTGACTTCCCATTCCTGGATCACTTTTGCGCGGACGCTCCCGATACCGGGCCGGAGATCCCGGATCGGCGACGGTTCCGGGATGAGCGGATCAGTCTTTTCGATTTCCGTGATCGTGGTCCCCGAATGCACCTTGAGGTTCGGGATATTTTTGTATTCGTCCACCACGGCCGATTCGATGCGGTACCATGCACCCTCTTTCATCTTCAGCGCATTGGACTTCGCCCAGACCACAAACCGGATCCCGCCCGATTCATCGGCAATGATCCCGCTCTGGGCGATGGCCGGGGATGCGGGCGCGGCAAGGGAAACAACTTTCCCTTCAAGGGTCACCCAGTCGCCGGGCTGTGCCTGAGCAATCGCCTTCTGCTCGGTCGCGCCGCCCGCGCCTGCCCCCGTCCCTCCGCTGGAACCTGCGGCCGGGATGTTGAATTCCTTTGCCAGTTCGTTTGAGACACTGCGTTCCGCCTCTGAGGGCTGGACGCCGAATTCGTCGATGAGCCGGCGCAGCTTGCCTTCAACTTTCTGGCGGTCGATCTCTTTTCCGCTTTTGGAAAACTTACGGGAGATTCTCTCTGTTACTTCGGAATAATCCATACATACATCTCCAAGGGTATATCGGATCTTATCATGGTATATATTGCGTACCGTGCGCTGCGAAAGTGAACGTTTGCCGGTTGGCCATCGCCGCGATGGTGAGATTTATGTCCCCGCACGGGAACTAAGTGTAGTATGGCTGAATTAACCGCAGACTCTACAATCTATGATCTTCTTCAGGCAAAGCCCGACGCGACCGAAGCCCTCTTCAAGTTTGGCATGGGCTGTGTCGGGTGCGCAATCGCCCGCGGCGAGACCATCCGTGAAGCAGCGGAAGCGCACGGCATTCCTCTGACCGAGCTTCTCAAGGCACTCGGGATCAAGGAATAAAACACTTTTTTTGTTTCTCTTTATAGCGCACCAGTTCCGCGAGCGGCGCTTCAGGATATTGTTTCAGGTAGTCGGCAACGGCCGGCTCATGCAGCAGGGTGCAGCCCGAACAGTTCCAGACCCGGCCGTTTGATAAGCTATCTGACCATTCGCCGAGCTCTTCGTTCTTGCACGGGTAAAACGGGCAGTAGCAGAAGTCGCAGCGCTGGCCGGGGAAATGGCAGGGATAGTAGGGGCAGTTGTGGGGCGACCATTCCACCCAGTGCTCTCCCTGGAACCGGCTGTAGATGAAAAACGCCGGCTCCACATTCAGCGAGCCGCTTTCGTAGCGGCGGAGGGCTTCAGGTACTCCTTTGAGCACCGCGTCCCGTACCCGCCGACCCGGCTCCGTGATCCGGCCGGCATAGCGGTGCCGAATGCTCCCTTCGCACGCGGCAATCACGGCATCGGTGGGGGTGCCGGAGACTCTGCCCGCGGCAAGCATGGTCTCGGTCTTGGCCTCGGTCGCGACCATGATCGTTTCGAGCAGCGCCGAATCTTCCATCCCCTCGCTGCTGTACGCGATGATGTTGATCGTCCCCGCACCGTTCGCTCCGGCCGGCTCCTGCCGGATGCCGGCGGTCACAAAGACCGTGATAAAATCGTACTGGAGCACGCAGAGGTTCCGGATCGGGACGGCGGTAAGAAGCCCCAGCACGTCCCTGCCGGCACCGGCCGCAGCAGCGATGAGCTCGATCTCCTTTGCCGGTTCAGCATGGCTCCAGTCGGCCGGAACCGTGTGGTTAAAGAGGGTGGAGGCGCTCCGGATACCGCCGGAGATACCGGTGCTTGCGGCGCGGAACGCACCGCGGACAAAAAGAGTATCAGAATCGAGATAATATCTCATGCAACGGAGTAGCGCTTGCGGTCTTTGAGTTCCTGCTGCTTGCCGGCATTCCACCCGGAGACGTCCTGCAGGTACCCCGTCACCCGGCTGATCTGGACGACATCATGGGAACCGCACTCGGGGCAGACGGGCTTGCCGCAGAGGGGGCAATACTCGATCCCGGAGATCATCTCATGCATGCAGTGGCAGTTATCGAGCGGGCACATGATCTCAAGTTTGGTCTCCCCGCAGTTCGGGCACGGGTTCTGGTCCACGATGAGATGGCAGGTATGGCACTTGTATTTGCGCTCGGTTTCAGGAATATCGTCGAGTTTCTTGTATTTTTCTGTAATTTTCCGCTGCTCTGCACTCCAATCCATACTACTACATTGCAGAAGGGCTTAATAAATTTTTAGAACGTGCCCTGAAGGTAATATCGCATTCGCGGTACTTACTGGCGCGCACCGGAGGATCGGGTCGCAAAACAGGATTTGTTTATGCTTTTTTGTCCCTGCGAAGGTGCGCGTAGGACTGTGCCGCGGCCACAGGATCCGGTGCTTCGTAGATCGACCGGCCCACGATAATGCCGTCAACGAGCGAGGCTACCGCATCCGCATCCCCGCCCTGCGCCCCGATCCCCGGGGAGAGGATCTTCTTGTTGCCGATAAACCCGCGCAGGACCCTGACTCGGTCCGGCCGGGTGGCCGGCGCGACGATCCCGTCGGCACCCGCGATGATCGCGTTCGAGGCAATCTGCTCTGCGATCCCGCCGGCAAAGAACTCCTTTCCCCCCGGATGGCTCATCTCGACGACCACATAACATTCCCCTTTATGCGCACGGGCGGAGGCCACGCAGGCTTTCACCGAGTCCATGCCGGGAAAGCCATGGCAGATGATCCCGGAGAACCCGGCAGCGAAGACCTGGTCGCAGATGAGCTGGTTCGTGTTCGGGATATCCGCGACCTTGAAGTCAGCGATGAGCGGCAGGCCTTCCCGGGCGAGTTCCCCGGCGATTCCGAGGCCGGCCGAAAGCACGAGCGGGTACCCGATCTTGATCGCGTCAAGGTAAGGGGCGCAGGTGTGTGCGACGCGAAGCGCCCGTTTCTTTTCGGTTATATCCAGCGCGAGGATCAGGTCAGGCATGGCTCTAGCCGCTCCATCACGGCCGCGACGAGGACCGGGAGCGTGATGGTTGCATCGCCATACACGGTCACGGCCTTTGCATCCTCAGTGATCTTACCCCACGACCGGGCCTCGTCAAGCGTCGCGCCCGAGAGCCCGCCAAGGTCCGGCCGGTCCCCGGTGAGCTGGATCGCGTAGTTAAAACCGTTCGGGGTCATGAGCATGCTCTGGAGGATAAAATTCTTCGGCACGCCCCCTCCTACGAGCAGGGCGCCGGCCTTTTTTGTTGCAAAGCAGATGTCAAGGAGCGCCGGCATATCGGCAAACGCGTCCACGGTTACCGTGTTTGTCTGCGAGAAGAGCCAGTACTGGAGGCCGACCATCGAGTCCTGCACAGCCGGGCAGTAGACCGGGATCCCCTTTTGTGCCGCGGTCGCAAGGATGCCGGTCTTTAAGTGCAGGCCGATGTGCCGGAGGAGCCCGGAGATTGAGACTTTGCTGCCGGGTTCGAGTTCGCCGTACACACCCTGCATGAACGTCTCAAAGTGTTCGAAGGCTTCATTTGGAAGATAGACATCGTAGATACGGTTGATCTCGTCGTGCCTGAGCTCGATATCGTTGCAGAACGCGGTGCCGTGGAAGTGGTGGCAGCCGATTGCTTCGATGATATCGTGCGTAAGGTTTGCGCCGGTCGAGACGAGGATGTTGATGTGGCCGTCTTTGATGAGATCGGAGACGATCCCCCCCATGCCGGCCGGCACCATTGCGCCGGCGAGACCGAAGAATTTTGTCGTGTCTTTATCCCGCAGCATCTGCTCGTAGATCTCTGCCGCATGGTAGAGCGAGCCGCCGTTGTACGCCCCGGCTTTGCCCATCGCATTGACCAGTTCGCCGACGGTCATGGCCGGTTTGAGGTGCATCTGGGTGACCGGTTCATCGCATTGGTGTGTCATCGCTGTTCCTTCCCCGTATGCTGCAATGATATTGGCGCTTCGGGCTGATAACTGTGTTTGGAGGACCCCGGTCCTCCGTCGGTCAGTGGATATTGCCCCCATCAGAACCCCCGTTCCTCCCGGGTCCGGACTGCGGGACTGCCATGGGTTTCGTGCTTCAGGCAGTAAAAAATTCCCGTAAAAACCCATTTAACGCTCCCGGTTCAAATGATCCTGTACATGGTTCTCCCGTTCAATATTCTCGATGTGGTACTGCATTTTGACAAGTACCTCCCGGTGATCCTTCAGCAGTACGGGATGTGGACGTACGTCCTCCTCTTCATCATCATCTTTTGTGAAACCGGTCTCGTGGTCACGCCGTACCTCCCGGGTGACTCGCTCCTTTTTATCGCAGGAGCCCTTGCGGCGGCCGGCATGCTCAACATCTGGATCCTGCTCGCAACGATGATCCTCGCGGCCGTGCTCGGCGATACGGCCAATTACTGGATCGGTCATACCTTCGAGATGAAAGTGCTTGCGTGGAAATATTCCCCGGTAAAACAGGAGCACCTTGACGAGACGCAGAAATATTTTGAGAAATACGGCGGGTTTACGATCGTCATCGCCCGGTTCATGCCCTTTATCCGGACCTTCGCCCCGTTCCTTGCCGGTGTCGGGCGGATGCGCTACGTGTGGTTCCTTGGCTACAACGTCATTGGCGGCGTGATGTGGTCGGGCCTCTTTTTGCTGGTCGGTTACTTTGTCGGGAACCTCCCGATCGTGCAGGACAACTTTACCCTCATTGTCTACGCGATCATCGCGGTCTCATTTGTGGCGCTCGTCTCAGTCTTTGCCGGTATTTTTGTAGCGATGAAGAAGGGAACGGAGAAGAAGGTGGAATAAAGCCACTTTTTTTTTACTATAAGAACCCACCGGTTTTCAGTCATTTATCCCGTGGGAACGACGCGGATCTCCATCTCCGCAATCTTCCGGTAAACCTTCGCGGTCTCTTTCTGCGTCCACCGGTCGAATACGAGCGACTGGAACGGCTGCCAGATCGTGATCCAGCAGAAGATCACGAGTACGTTCTCGATCACTTCCACGAGTGGATCACCCTTGAACTGGGAACAGACCGCGATGCCGATAAATGAGGGGACGCAGACCGCGACGGTAAGCCGGCACTCCCTTATGCCGACCCTCCGGGTCAGTTTCATATCCCGCTGCACCTCATCCGCACGACACCGGAAATGCGACCGAATCGCGGAAATGATCGCGGCCTGCCGATCGGGCATCAGCTCCTGTGCCGGTGCCCGGATGATGAGGTCCCTGCACAGGTCGGCCCGGAATTCTTTTGGGACGGCAAGTATCGCGTGGAAGATCCGGTCCTCCGCACGATCCGAGAGATCCCGGCTCTCTTCCGGTGACGGGTCGTCCCCATCGTAGATCTGGGCGACGGATTTGAACGATGCCGTGCCGCTCGTTGTTGTTATATCGTTGTTGCGTGCCATGGAAGTGATCCCGTGTGTTCACGATTCCTGTTCGTGCAGGTCGGGATTAAAATATGCACGTTTCAGGCCGGAGTGCCATCTGAAACCATTATCAGGGCCGGGGAGTATCATTCATACCAAAGGAACAAAAATCATGGCTGAATCTTCCGCCCCCGCCAGGATGTCCTCAAAAGACCTGCTGATCGTGATTGTCGTTGCGCTCGGCTCGTTTATGGCCGGCCTCGACGCGACGATTGTGAATATCGCCCTTCCCTCGATTGCAAAATTCTTCGATGTCTCCACGGTCGCCGTCTCATGGGTGCTCAACGCGTACCTGATTATCCTTGTCAGCCTCCTGCTCGCGGCTTCGCGTCTCGGGGATATGAAAGGGTACCGGAGCGTATTCATCGGCGGCTTTGCCCTTTTTACCATGGGCTCCCTTCTCTGTGGGCTCTCGCCGTCGCTTGGCATTCTTATTATTTCACGGATGGTACAGGCAGTGGGCGGTGCCGCCATTTGCGCTCTCGGGGCGGTCATGGTCACGTCGTACCTTGCCACCTCCCTGCGGGGACAGGCACTGGGTATCGTCGCGATGTTTACGATGCTCGGGGCCGCACTCGGGCCGGTCGTCGGCGGGTTTCTGACCAGTGCATTTTCCTGGCAGTACATCTTCTTTGTCAACCTCCCGGTCGGGATCATTGCAATCATTCTCGGCATGCATATCATCCCCCGCCTCGCCCCGGTTTCCCCTTCGGCAAAGATGGACAACGGGGGCATCATTCTCGTGTTTGTTGCGCTTGGTACGTTGATCTTTGGCCTGACCACGCTGCAGGGCACAAAGCCGGTTATGGGCATCGCGGCGCTCGTTATCTCGGCGATCTTCTGGCTCCTGTTCTACCTGCAGGAACGCCGGGCCGGGGAGCCGCTTGTCAATATCTCCCTGTTCTCCAACCGTGCGTACTCACTCCAGAACGTCTGCGTTCTGCTCATCCAGATGGCGATGAGCGGCGTCATGGTCATCATGCCGTTCTACTTAGAGATTGTCAAGAAGATCCCGACCGACAACGCGGGCACGATCCTGCTCGCGCTTCCCGTAGGGATGATCGTCACCGCCCCGATTGCCGGGAAGATCTCGGACGTGATAGGGACAAAAAAACCCATCATCACCGGTTTTGCGCTCTGTGCGGTTGCGCTGTTCTTTCTCTCGACGATCTCTGGGCAAACGAGCGTGGGCCATGTCTGCATCTACCTCTTCCTATTAGGGGCCGGCACCGGTGTTGCATTCTCGCCCCTGAACAGCGCAGTGATGGGTGAATGCCCAGTGAAGGACCGCGGGTCGACAAGCGGCCTTGTCAAGGTGATGACCAACCTCGGGTCGTCGCTCGGTGTCGCGACCGTCATGCTTATTGCCATGGTCGCAGCCGGGCCAAAACTTGCCGAGTATTCCGCCCATTTGATCGACCCGGGGGAACTTGCGGGTGCGTTCGATATGGTGTTCCTGTTCTGCATGGTGCTCGAAGTGATCGGGATCGTGCTGATGCTCGGGGTCAGGGCAAAAGAGCCATCGGGTGATGCCGCAGAAAGCATCACGGTAATCTGATCCAATCCTTTATTTAGCCCGGTATCTCCCCACCCGGCCCGGCAACATTCTTGTTTTGACCGCGCCGAGTACTACCATCATGGGGTGTCCCGAAGCAAGCCCGTGCGGTGAAACGGGGATGTCTGCTTTGCCCGGTCCGGAGACGGCATTTTATGGCGATCTCTGTACATGGCGCGAACAGCTCGCCCGGAGCGTGGCCCGCAACAATATCGGGATACGGAGCGGAGAGATCACGCTTGCAGCACACCGGGTTGTTTTTTCTTTTGTCATTCTTGCCATCGCAGAAGACCGGGGTTTCATCCCCCGAGGGAGGCTCAGGGAAATCCTTATCGCTGAGGAGAGCGATTGCCGGCGTGCAGAATTATTCGCGGATGCTGGTGATCTCTGGGCTGATCCGGAGGGAGACCTGTACGCGACTGCCCGCCACAAACAGATTCTCGGAAAACGTCCCGCGATCGATGATCCGGTAATAAAGGCGATCGCCGTCCGGCTCCTGTCTGCGGACCGGCCGTACGATTTCTCCCGGATCTCCCTTGAAGAGACCGCTGGTGTCTTCGACCGGTACCTTTCCCGCACGATCCGGCGGTCGGCCGCCCATCAGGCGATCGTTGTCGACCGGCCGGATGCCGGCGTCGGTCATGCCACTCCCGCCCCGGCGTTTCTGGATTATGCGGTTGAACAGACCCTTGCCGCCGCTCTTGCCGGCCGATCCCCGGACGAGCTGCTCCCGCTGCGCATCATCGATCCCGCGTGCGGGGCCGGCCGTGCACTGATCGCTGCGTACCGGTATCTCCTCAAATTTCATGGGGGAAAACGGCTCACGTTTGCGGAGCGGGCCGATCTCCTGCGGTATACCATTCACGGTCTCGACCTCGATCCCCATGCGGTGGCGGCTACCCGGATGCTGCTTGCTCTTGCGGCCTGCGAAGGGGAAGATGCCGGGACTCCCCCCGACGGTTTTTTCGCGGTATTCCGTGACCTGATCCGGATTCTTTCGGGCACGATCCGGTGCGGGAATGCGCTTATCGGCCCTGAAATTGCGGATGATGAATCGTGGGCCTTCTGCCCGGCCCGGGAACGCCATGCCCTACGGTCTTTTGACTGGCAGGAACATTTCGGGGAGATCCTTGTGCCCGGCGGGTTCGATGTGGTGATCTGCTGCCCGCCCGAAAGGCCGGTGCCGGCACGTGAATGGCTCCAGCAGTATTTCCAGCGGCATTTTGCAGTTTACGACGCAGGGGTCTCGTCCTCCGCGTTTTTTATCGAAAAGGGTCTCGTACTCATGCAGCCCCGGGGGGTGCTCGGCTCCGTGACCGGGGACCGGTGGCTCCACGCAAAGTCCGGCGCACCGTTGCGGGAACTGCTGCTCACCCGGCAGATCGACGAGATCGTGATTGCCGGTGGTGCTGATGACGGCTCCTGTTTTCTCCGGCTCACAAATACTCCGCCCTTGCATCCGTTTGTCGTGCGGCTTACGGGGTTATCCCTGACCGGCGCGGCTTACGGGGGTGCAGCCGAAGTGAGGGAAATCCCGGGATTTCCTGTCGATCAGCAGACTCTTTCTGGCAGGGGCTGGACATTCCGCGACACGAGAAAGGAACAGCTGATTAAAAAAATTTCCCGGGCCGGGACGCCGCTTGAGGATTACATGCTCGGGGAGATCCGGTGCGGTATTGCGATCGAACCGGAAGTCGTGCTCGTGATCGAAGAGAGTCAGCGAAAGCAATTGATCCACGAAGACCCGCGGTGCAAAAACCTGATACTTCCGTATGTTGACGGGGAAGTGATCGGGAGGTATCATGTTTTGATCCCTGAAAAGTACTGTATTTTCATCCCGCAGGGTTGGACTGACCGGCATCCCGCGGCTGCCGGCCACGCGTGGCGATGGCTGAAGAAGAGGCACCCGGGCATCGCCCGCCACCTCAAAGAGCACGAGGCACTCTTAAAAGACCGGCCATCGCAGGGCGATTACTGGTGGGAGGTTGCCTGCGACCTGGAAATGAGGCGGCAGGAGAAAGACCGGATTATTTTTTCAGCCCGGGTGTTCCCGCCACGTTTCACCCTCGGCAGCAGCCGGGCAGTGGTCGGCGGGCACACCGGTATCATCCCGTCCGGGAGCCCGTACCTGCTGGGAATTCTCAACAGCCGGCTCGCCGCGTTCATGCTCCGCAGTTTCGTCGAGGAGACAGGCACAGCAGATGACAGCCGGCCCGGGAAGATCCTTGGCCGGTTCCCGGTCTCTATCCCGGATTTTGACGACCCGGACGATATGGTCCGGCACGACCGGATGGTCGCGCTCGTGACCGGGATGCTTAACCTGCACCGGCACCTTGGTCTGGCAGCGTCCGAAGAGGAAAAACGGATCATCGCTCAGGAGATCGACTCGACCGACCGGCAGATCAATTCGCTGGTGTACGGGATCTACGGGCTGTCGGTCGATGAGATTGCGGTGGTGGAAGGCTCCGCTCTACCAACCAATCAGCGGACAAAAATTTCATTGCAATAATTTTGCCATTTTTTTTATTTTTGCCAAAAATTTTATTTTGCCATACGCTGCATTGTCCTGTGGAGAATGGGATATGAAACATACAACTTGGCCGCACGGGAGACGTACCCGGGTCCCGGGCGTCAGCGAACCTGCGGCAGAATATGCATCCGGTCCTGTTGTGACCATCGACACGACAGGGCGCATGGTCCTCCCCAAAAAAATCCGGGAGCATTACGGTGCCGACCGGTTTGTGGTCCGGGAAACACAAGGGCACATCGAACTGATCCCGGTAAAACCGCTCGGTTCCCTTTTTGGGATCCTGCCTGATCTTGATATGGGAGCCGTGTACCGCGACCATGACCGGGAAGTCCAAAAGGAAGATGAGGAATGACCGGCATCCTCATCGACACCTATTCGTGGATGGAGATTTTTTCCGGCAGCCCGTGGGGGCACCGGGCGCTTGCAAGCCTTGAAAAACATTCCCCGCAGGCGATCTCCGTGCTGACCCTGTACGAACTCCAGTACCGGCTGGGCGATCTCTCTGGTGAAGAAAAAACTGCCGCCCTTCTTGCCACCATTACCGCCCATGCCGAAGTCCTTCCCGTAGACCGGCAGACAGCCATTGCCGCCGGCAGGATCAAGGCCGGACAGAAACGGGCGGGCTCTGGGATGGGGGCTGTGGACTGCCTGATCCTTGCGACCGCACGGATCCACCACCTCAAAATCCTTACCGGGGACCGGCACTTCGCCGGTCTTGAGGAAACGATCGACGTATAAATCATCATCCGGGGTGATCTTCAAAAATACGGCCACAGAAGCCCCCGGGCGGCAGTTATTTTCGGGCACGGCCTTTGGTATCCCCCCAAAAAAGGGGGCGCCGGAAAGCGTCTGTATTGCAGGTTCAAAAACCTCAATACTTCCCCTGTTTTAATAAAGCGTTCTTTTCCTCTGACTTTTGCATGGGCGTGGACATCATTTCCACTCCAGCTGGAAATAGGGGTCGTCCGTTTGGCAAACGGAGCGTTTTACGGGGTTTTCTGACTTGAGGTATCATCCCCCTCCTCATTGTGAAGAGGAATGTCGACCCGGTATGGTGCCTTCTTCCAGTACGCCTCCCGGTAATGAGTGTTCCGGTACCCTTCTTTTGTGTTCTCCTCAATCTCCGCGGTGGTGTCGGCGAGGACATAGAACCGCCGGTACGCCCGCTCATTCTGTGTCCGTATCCAGAGCTCGCGGAGCACGTACGGCGAAAGGGGAAGAGTGCGGAGTGCCGCGACATCATCCGGAAATTTCTGTTCGATGATGCAGTCATCATCGATCCCGTACCGGACCTTTTTTAATTTCACGGCCACCATCACCGTCTCCCGGTACATCAGGCCGTCAAACGGGAGTTTCAGATCGGAATTTTCCGCCCAGTGGTAGCCCATCTTCTCTGCACACGCCTTCCCCCCGCTGCGGAGATACTCCGGTTGTTTTCCTTTCATGCCTTCTCACTCTGCAAAACCTGTTTGGCACAGGTTTTGATTAAAAAAGAATGAACGGGCGGGCAATATGCTTTCCTGAATGCGGATTTTTTCTTCAAAGACCGGAGCCCTCTTACCGTGACCGCGTATGTTTTAAAAAAATCACGGGATCTCCGGCGCCCCTCTGCACAGCGGTTTTGCGAGGTGCCTGCGGGCGGTCGGCGGTACCTCGTACCAGCCGGCAGTGAGCATCCGGGAAATTTCCTGCACTTCGGGATCCATCGCATGTGCCCCGCACTTACGGCACTTGAACCCCTTGCCCTTCCCGTCGCTCGTCATGCGTTTGTTGCACGCGGTGCACTGCGGTGCCGTTATCCGGAGATCCCGTGCTGGTGAGACAAGGCACATCTTCTCTAAGTTGATGCTCCCTTTCTTGTAACTCCCGACAGCGACAATCTCATCGCCCGGCACCAGCGCCCTTACTGTGTCCCGGAAATTTTTTGTCGGCTCATATGCCATGCACCGGGCCTCCGCATCGTCATCCCGGATCATAAATGAGACATGCCCACCGGCCCCGGTTGCCGGCCGGCCGGCAACAACGCCCCACACCCGGTACGAGATCCCTTCACGCAATGCGCCGCATGTCCCGGGGACGAGGTGGGCATCGGTCCCCTGGTTCGTCACCCAGATCTGTTCGAGCGCCGGTTTCTCGGATTCGATGAACGAGCGGGCCGCCATCACCCACGCCGGGCTCTCGCCCCGTATGCCAAAGAGGACCGGGTCCGGTGTGTGCGGCACGCAGACCACGACCTGGTTCGCAACATCCACGGTATCCCACGTGTGCGGGAACGTCTCCTCCTCTGCGGCAAAGAGGCTCTCCCTGTCAACCTCCCGGGGCGTGCCCCACCGGGCCGGTTCGCGGTACGCAAGGATCTCGTAGGTCGCATCGGCAAAGACGCTTGCGACCGCTGCGGTCGCCCCGACAAGGCCGCGCCGGTTCTTCCAACCCTTGTACCGGGCGCCCGCCGCTTCGAGAACGGCAACGGCCTCATCGATCTCGCAGAAATCCGTCACTGCCTTCCGGTAAAACGCCGGGTCCGGCCGTTTCTCTGCTACGACAACCCCGGGGTTTGTCTTCTCGCAGGAGAAATCGGCAAGTTCCTCAACGATGCCGCATGCGAGTGCAAACGCATGCTCCGGGTCGCCCTCCACATCAAGAGCGATCGCTGCGTTCCCCCGGGTTTTGAACGTCACGTTCGGGTTAAGCCGGACGAGCCGTGCCTCCCGTACCCGCATGTGCTCACGGATCAGCCGGCGGGCCAGTACCGCGCCGAGATACGTGGTGCACATTCCCGCCGGTGAATCTGTGTCATCAATACCGATCAGCATGTCTATATTAATATATGGGCACGCTCCATCCATTTGTAACTGCATGTCCCAGGAACGCCAGCTCCAGCTGGTAACCAGCGTGATGATCTCGGCGGGGTTCGAGGTATCCGAGAAGTTTATTCTCCGCCCGAGGAGTTTCGACCTCATCGCACGCAACAACGGGACTCTGCTCGTGATAAAAGTCGTGACTCATATCGATTCGGTAAGCGAGGAAGCTGCGTTCGATCTCGATGTGATCGCCCGGCATCTGGGTGCAGTGCCCCTGATCGTGGGTGAACGCGCCCGCGAAGCCGAACTCGAACGGGGGGCGGTCTATGTCAGGTACGGCATCTATGCGATCAGCATCGCGACGCTGTACGATTATTTTGTCGAGAAGATCCCCCCGCTGGTCTACGCGTCGCCCGGCGGGCTGTACGTGAACATCAACGGCGACGCCCTGCGGGAGCTCCGCGAGCGGCGCAACATGTCGCTTGGCGACCTCGGACAGGTGCTCGGGGTGTCCCGGCGCACGATCAGCAAGTACGAGAGCGGGATGGGGACGACGCTCGAGGTTGCGATCAGGATCGAGGAGTTCTTTAATACCGGTGTGGTCGAGTCCATCGATCTTGTCGGCAGCGAACCGGCAGGCGCCGGGCGAGAGACCACTTATAAACGGCACGACTCCAGCATACCCATCGAGTTCCTCGAACAGCTCGGGATGCAGCTCCACACGCTCCGGGGCGCACCGTTCCAGGCACTCCTCACGTTCGACAAGCACACGATCCTCACCGGCTACGGCACGGCGCAGAAGGTGGTGAAAAGGGCTGCACTCATCAGCAACCTCTCGAAGATCGCAAAGAAACAGGCGATGTGTATCATTACCGATTACCACCACGAAAAAAAGATCGGGCGGACACTTGTCATCGGCGAGGAGCGCCTCCACCATATCGCGGACGGTTTCGAGCTCCTCGACATGCTGGGCGACTAATTTTTTAGAGGTTCTGGTGCGTTGTCGGTTGTTGGGTGCATTTCATCATAACTGGTGCCTCGCGGTTGATCTCGCGCTTACTGGTTCTTTTGCCTCTCGATTTTCTCAATCGTCACTTTGACGTAATCGCCTTCTTGGATGTTCTCCAATTCCCGCACTTCCGTGGGGATCGTAATCCGTCCACCTTGGATTACTTTCAATGTAGCAGAGTGCATTTGAACCATGTTTACCACACTAAACAATACGTTTTCAACCTACTTAATACTTTTCAATCCATTTGTATCCAAAAGGTTTATTATGTATCAAAACGTATTATAATGTATAATAAGTAAGTAAAGGAGAGGTTAAAAATGATAAAACAAATCACCGACCCAAGATAGTTAAGGGGTCTCGCAATCCTGAGCCAGCCTGATACCATCATCCAGACCGACAAGGATGAGTGGGACGTGCGTTCGCAGAGCATTGACGCATACTACCACGTGGCCCGCACCTACAAAGACCGCCACGCCCAACAGCGTGGGCAGGCCGCATGGTCTTGTACCTGTCCCGATCACACGACGAGAAATGTTATCTGTAAACATATTCACGCCATCCAGTTATCATTAAAAATAGCTGGAGAGGTACAGGAGCAAAGCAAATCCACAGACATTGAAACGGTGGAACCGATGATCACATGCCCGTCCTGTAAATCCACGAATGTTGGAAAGTGGGGGATTAGAAAAACCAGGTACGGGACGGTTCAGCGGTTCGTATGCCAAGATTGCAACCACACCTTTGTTGTTGATAAGGGATTCTGCCGGATGAAGCACTCCCCTGAAACGATTACCCTTACTCTCGATCTTTACTTCAAGGGATTATCAGACCGGAAGATCGTGGATCATCTTAAGCAATTCCATAATATTGCTGTCGTTCACACCACCGTTATCCGCTGGATCCACAAGTACCTGAAACACCTCAGCAAATATGCCGAGAAGTACAAAGCCGATGTCGGGAACATCTGGCACTGTGATGAGACGACGGTGTTCATCAAAAAAGAAGGTGAGAAGAAGTACTATCAGTGGATCTGGAATCTGATGGATGCCAAGACGCGCTACCTCCTTGCCTGCCAAGTCACTGAAACCCGGTACGTCAAGGACGCACGCAAACCGCTTGCCAAGGCAAAGGAGATCACCGAAGTCCGGCCAGATGCAATTGTCACTGACGGATTACCGGCATACAGACGAGCGGTTAAGGCGGAATACATGGGACTTGGTAGAATCCAGAATCCGCACCTGAGGTTAAAAGACTTCGAGACAAAGCCGAACAACAACATCCTTGAACGACTTAACGGAACCTTCCGTGAAAGGACAAAGATATTCCGGTCACTTGACAGCGAGATCAGTGCTGAGGATTTCGCGGCTGGGATGCAGACATACTATAACTACATCCGGCCACACCAAGGCATCGGTGGATTAACCCCGGCACAACTGGCTGGTATCCCGCTGGACTTAACTGGCAACCGCTGGATGATAATGATAGGGTTGGCAGCAACAAAATAAAATCAATTAATACTATTTTATATCACCTTGACAGATTGAACACTTGGTAATATGAGTAAACAAAATAGAGAATGGGTCAAATCTATTTTTGTTTGCTTTTTTCTTCTGATTAT
>NZ_PMZU01000021.1:2803-55873 GCF_003170075.1 Methanoregula sp. | reverse complement strand
AGAGGGGGTCACCCCCCACCCATTTTTATCCCAAAACCACTGACACACACATATGAAACTCATCGCGTTCAACGGGAGCCCGAGAAAAAAGTGGAACACCGCGACACTTCTTGAACATGCGCTCAAAGGCGCCAAAGGCAATGGGGCAAAGACCGAACTCATCCATCTCTACGACCTGGACTACAAGGGCTGCACCAGCTGCTTTGCCTGCAAGAGAATCGGGAGCAAGAGTTACGGGCACTGTGCCATGAAAGACGATCTTCGGCCGGTCTTAAAAAAAGTCGAGGCAGCGGATGCAATCCTCATCGGCTCGCCCATCTACTACGCGATCACAACCGGCGAGACCCGGTGCTTCCTCGAACGGCTGATGTACCCGTATTCGGTGTACGACAAAGAGCGGTCTACGCTCTTTAAAAAGAAGATCCGGACCGGGTTCATCTACACGGCCGGGGCAAATGAGGAGATGGTCCGTGAGATGGGCTTTGACCGGAATGCCCAACTGACCGAGATGGCGATGGCACGGATCTTCGGGTCGTGCGAGTCGATGTTTGTCACCGACACGCTCCAGTTCGATGATTACTCTAAATATGTCTCCACGCGCTTTGACCCGGAAGAGAAGAAAAAACACCGGGACGAGCAGTTCCCGAAGGACTGCAAAAAAGCGTACGCGCTCGGGATCCGGCTGGTTCGGAAAGGCGTGTGAGATTTTCCGGTAATTGATCCGCCGCTGGGGCTTCCTGACGGGTGCGGCGGAAGCCTCTACCACCTGATCAGACCTACCCCAATCCGGGCACGTATCCTCACCCGATTCCCCCGCATTTTTCCCCGGGACGCACTGATTCGGTCAAAATGGGCACTTATCCACAGTTCCGGGGGCATTTTCACACGGGATAGATAAGATACCTGACAGAACTCTTTTGGCGGCCGGTATCTTTGGGATCCGGGTAATCGGACGTGGATCCGGCTGAATGCGGGTATGGCCGTTTGCCAATAACCCGACGGGACATCCGGCCCTGCAACTGGCACAACACTAAAGTTGATATTTGTGCATTCCAATGTACCGGATACCAGAAAACCCGCCAGTTGGCGATATTCTTAGTACATACAGGAGGAGAAGACACTATGACTGATGACAACAAGAGCCCGACAATGGGCGAAGGAAACAGACAGGTGACCGGACATGGCCAGTCCAACCGGGACTGGTGGCCAAACCAGGTAAACCTCAGGGTTCTTTCTAGGCACTCTCCCCGGTCAAACCCGATGGGAGAAGAGTTCAACTATGCAGAGGAGTTCAAAAAGCTCGATCTCGCGGCCGTAAAGGCGGACCTGCGGGCGCTTATGACCGATTCGAAGGAATGGTGGCCGGCGGACTTTGGCCACTACGGCCCCCTCTTTATCCGCATGGCATGGCACAGTGCCGGCACGTACCGCACCCTTGACGGCCGCGGCGGCGCCGGTTCCGGCCAGCAGCGCTTCCCCCCGTTAAACAGCTGGCCCGACAATGTGAACCTCGACAAGGCGCGCCGGCTGCTCTGGCCGATAAAAAAGAAGTATGGCAGGAAGATTTCCTGGGCCGACCTCATGATCCTTGCCGGTAATGTCGCGCTTGAATCGATGGGCTTTAAGACATTCGGTTTTGCCGGCGGTCGTGTGGATGCCTGGGAGCCAGAAGAGGACGTGTACTGGGGTTCCGAGAACACGTGGCTGGGCGACAAACGCTATTCCGGTGACAGGAATCTTGAAAACCCGCTCGCTGCCGTGCAGATGGGGCTTATCTACGTCAACCCCGAGGGGCCCAATGGCAAGCCGGACCCGGTTGCGGCGGCAAAAGACATCCGCGAGACATTTGCCCGCATGGCCATGAATGACGAGGAGACCGTTGCGCTCATTGCCGGCGGCCATTCGTTTGGGAAGACGCACGGCGCAGGGCCGGCATCCCATGTGGGGCCCGAGCCCGAAGCCGCCCCTATCGAGCAGCAGGGCCTTGGCTGGAAGAGCAGCTTTGGCATAGGGAAAGGCGATGATACAATCTCAAGCGGCCTTGAGGTCACCTGGACTTCCACACCGGTAAAGTGGAGCAACAACTTCTTCCGGATCCTGTTCAGCTACGAATGGGAACTCACCAAAAGCCCGGCCGGTGCGTACCAGTGGAAGCCCAAGGGCGATGCAGGCGCCGGCACGATCCCGGATGCCCACGACACGAAAAAGCGCCGTGGGCCGACCATGCTCACCACTGACCTTTCCCTGCGGTTCGATCCTGTGTACGAAAAGATTTCGCGGCACTTCTATGAGCACCCGGACGAATTCCAGAATGCATTTGCCCGGGCATGGTTCAAGCTGACCCACAGGGACATGGGCCCGCGCACCCGTTACCTCGGCCCCGAGGTTCCAAAAGAAGAGCTCATCTGGCAGGACCCCATCCCGGCGGTCAGCCACAAACTGATCGGGGTAAAAGAGATCACTTCCCTCAGGAAGAAGATCCTCGCGTCAGGGCTCTCCATACCGGAACTGGTCTCAACCGCATGGGCGTCGGCCTCCACCTTCCGCGGCTCTGACAAACGCGGCGGTGCAAACGGCGCCCGCATCCGCCTTCGCCCCCAGAAGGACTGGGAGGTCAATGAGCCGGCCCGGCTTGCAAAAGTGCTCAAGGTTCTCGAAGGTATCAGAGATGAGTTTAACAAGACTGCTGCCGGCGGCAGGAAGGTCTCGCTTGCAGATCTCATCGTCCTTGCCGGGTGTGCGGGTGTCGAGCAGGCAGCAAAGGATGCCGATCACAAGGTGACGGTTCCCTTCACGCCGGGGCGCATGGACGCCTCACAGGAGCAGACCGATGTGAACTCCTTTGCCGTGCTCGAACCAAAGGCCGACGGCTTCCGCAACTACCAGAAGGCCCGTTATGCCGTATCGGCCGAGGAGCTGCTCGTGGACAAGGCGCAGCTGCTCACGCTCTCCGCACCGGAGATGACGGTACTTCTCGGGGGCCTGCGTGTCCTTGGTGCCAACTTCGGGCAGACAAAGCACGGGGTATTTACCAGCCGCCCCGGGGCGCTCACAAATGACTTCTTCACGAACCTCCTCGACATGGGCACGGAATGGAAGCCGGTCTCAAACGAGGCTGACGTGTTCGAGGGCAGCGACAGGAAGACGGGAAAGACAAAATGGACCGGCACGCGGGTCGATCTCATCTTTGGCTCAAACGCCCAGCTCCGGGCCCTCACCGAGGTGTACGCAAGCGCTGACGCAGAGGAAAAGTTTGTCTTGGACTTTGTGGCGGTATGGGCTAAAGTGATGAACCTTGACCGCTTCGATCTCGCTCGCCGGTAAGTGCACGCTAAAAAAAGGTAACAGGCAACGGGGGCAGGGTGTGGCAAAAGGGTTGAAGCAGTGAATACAACAAGAGAAGCACCGCGTATTATCTCGTGGAACCTCACGCTCATGTGTCCTCTCGCGTGTGCCCACTGTTACGTGGATGCTGGTACTGAGGAGGCCGCAGGAGTGCTCTCCACAGATGAGGCGCTCGCAGTCATCGACCGGATCCGGGCAACTGGGACACCGGTGGTCGTGCTATCGGGAGGTGAGCCCCTGATGCGTGATGATCTCTGCACGATTGCCCGGTACGGAACCGACAGGGGCCTGCGGATGGTGATGGGGACAAGCGGGTACTTCCTCGACCGTCCCATGGCAGCCCGGCTCAAAGAGGCAGGGATCCGGGCAGCGGCTATCAGCCTTGACTCAGCCAACCCGGCCGTGCATGACTTGTTTCGGGGCGTGAGCGGCGCATGGGAGCGGGCGGTTGCGGCAATCAAAAACTGCATGGAGGAAGGGATCGGCGTCCAGGTCAACATGACCGCGATGCGCCCATCGGCAGGAGAGATTGAATCCGTGGTGGCACTTGGGAAGAGTCTCGGCGTGCATGACTACCAGGTCTTTTTTCCCATCCCAACCGGGAGGGCCGAAGGGACCGGCCCGGAAAATCCCCGCGAGTACGAGGACGTGATCCGGCAGGTGCTCCTGAAGTACCACGAGAGCGATATAAACCTCCGCCCCACCTGCGCCCCGCAGTTCCGGAGGATAGCCGCAGATCTTGGGATAGAAAAACAAGGCTGGGGCCGGGGCTGCATTGCCGGGACAAGGTACTGCCGCATCTATGCAAACGGCGACGTGACCCCCTGCCCGTACCTGCCGGTCAGCGCAGGCAATGTCAGGGAAATTCCCTTTGACCGGATCTGGAACGAATCGTTGATCTTCAAGGCACTGCGCGACCCGGGCCGGCTCACCGGGAAATGCGGGCGGTGCGAGTACAAATCCATCTGCGGCGGGTGCCGGGCCCGGGCCTACCGGGGGGTGGAGGCATTCTCGTCCCGCTGGTGCGACGGCCTCGAAAAACCCACAACAATCGCGGGCGAGCTCTGCGCAGAAGACCCGTGGTGCCCGTACGAACCGGGAGGCAGCGCATGAACGACAACACCGCAACAGACACGCTCGATCTCCGGATCCTTGACGCTCTCCAGCAGGACATCCCCCTCGTGGCCCGGCCATGGGAAGCAATAGCCGCCCGCCTCGGAATCCCGGAACCGCTCCTGCTTGAACGGCTCAGGCACCTGTATGAGAAGAGTGTGATCCGCGGGATCTCACCCATTATCGAGTCCCGGGCGCTCGGTATTACCGCAGCAACGCTCGTTGCCCTCCCGGTCCCAGCGGAAAGGATCCGCGGGGTGGCGGACCTGATCAGCCGGTACCCGGAGGTATCGCATAATTTCCGGCGGGACCACCATTACTCGCTCTGGTTTACGCTCTCGGCAGAGAGCGAGGAAACCCTTGAAAAGATCCTTTCGGAGATCCTTGCTCGGACCGGTTTTTCCCGGGACGAATCCCTCGACCTGCCCACGGTAAAAAAGATCAAGATCGATGTTCGGTTCCCGCTCCTGCCGGGTACAAAGGAGACCCCATAATGGACCAGACTGACGTTAGGATCCTTGCCGCCCTTGAAGAGGGGCTCCCGCTTCTCCCCGAACCGTTTACGGAGATCGGGAAAAGTCTCGGCCTTACCGGTGACGAGGTGCTGGTGCGGGCACAAAAACTTCAGGAGGCCGGCGTGATCCGGCGGTTCCGTGCCCGGATCAACCAGCGGCAGGTGGGCATCTCCGCAAATGCCCTTGTGGCCTGGCGCTGCAACGGGAAGCCGGCCGAAAAGACCGGGGCTGTCCTTGCCTCGTTTACGTCTGTTACCCATTGCTACGAGCGCCGTCCCGTGCCAGGCCGGTGGGAGTATTCCCTCTATACTGTCCACCACGGGCGCTCCCGTGAAGCGGTTGGGGGGGAAGTCAATAAAATAGCAGAGGCGGCCGGCCTTTCGGACTATCTTGTCCTTTTCAGCACCGAGGAATTTAAAAGGGTCCCCCATGTCCGGATCAAAGAGAACGGGAGGGGATCATGAACCGTATCACCCAGTGCCTGCACGGGAAGGGAACCGTCAGCGCCGTGATGAAGCACCGGCACGGCGATATGCCGGCCCGGTACCTCGCGTTTTCCGGGATGAGAAGGCCGGTTGTCTTCTGGAACCTCACCGACCGCTGCAACCTTTCCTGCACCCACTGCTACAGCCGCTCGGCCCCGGACAGCCCGACACAAGGAGAACTTTCCACCACTGAAGCGCTCGCGTTTATCGACGCTCTTGCCGCAGCCGGCATCCCGCTTGTCATCTTCACCGGCGGGGAGCCGCTTGTCCGCCCCGATATCTGGCAGCTTGCGGACCACTGCCGGGAGGCGGGGATCAAGACCGCGCTCAGCACGAACGGTACGCTCATCACCGATGAGGTTGCAGGAAAGATCAAGGCCTGCGGGATCGAGTACGCAGGGATCTCGCTTGACGGGGCAACCGCACAAACCCATGACCGGTTCCGGAACACGACGGGAGCATTTGCCCGGGCAACTACCGCCTTTTCCCGGTGCAGAAAGGCCGGGGTCCGGTGCGGCGTGCGGGTAACGCTGACAAAAGAGAACCTGGAGGAACTCGGGTCACTTGTGCAGCTCTCCCGGGAACTCGGAGCGTCGCGGTTCTGCCTGTACTGGCTGGTGCCCTGCGGGCGGGGGAGCGATGCTTATTCCCGGCTCCAGCTGGGCGCCGGGGATGTTACGCAGGCCCTTTCGCTCCTGTACCGGGCTGCGCAGAAGATCCCGCCGGACCAAATGGAATTTTTAACCGTCGATGCACCGCAGGACTGCATCCACCTGATCCGCTCCATGGAGCGCGACCGCTCACCGGACCTTGCCGAGGCCCGGGAGCTCCTTTCTTCGTTTAACGGGGGGTGCAGCGCCGGCGACCGTGTGGCAAACGTGGATCCACGTGGGAACGTGTACCCCTGCCAGTTTGCCCGGGCGCCGGAGTTTCTCGTGGGAAACATCCGGGACCGGCCGTTCTCTCTTCTCTGGAACGATGCGGACAACCCGGTGCTCTCGCGGTTCCGTACCCGGCCTGCCACAGTTGGCGGGAAGTGCGGCTCCTGCACGTACCTTTCCCTCTGCGGTGGGGGGTGCCGGGTGCGGGCCTGGGCCACGAGCGGGGACGTCACTGCTGAGGACCCGTTCTGCTACGTGAACGGGCCTGAAGATAAAGAAAGCTGAACCCGGGAAGATGCCTTCCCACCGTGTGAAACCTTTTCTAGTATCATCGTGAAAACGTGATCAGCCAGATATACGGTGATTGATTATGACCGAAAAGAAAGGACACTACGAGAAGGGGCTCTGGGTGGACGAACCCGTTGCAGCCCCCGCAAAAGAAGAGATTTCAATCGATATCCGCCTTGCCGCCGCAACCAAATCGGTTCTCTCTGCGATGGACGATCTTGCAAAGGTCACCCACGATCTCGTGGCAACGGACGAGGGCAAGAAGCATATCGAGAAGACCGTGAAAGAGACGACGGTTCAGGTCCAGAAGTCCTTTGACGACATACTCGCCCGGGCGAAAGTCGAAGTGGAGAAAGCGAAGGCAGATATGGAAAAGGCAAAGGCCGACATGAGCAAGGCAAAACCTGAAGAAAAAAAGGCAAAAGCCGAAACGAACAATCCCGTCGGGCCAAAAAAGTAAGCGATATTTTAGGAGATTCCTGATATGGGATCTCAGTCTCTTTTTCCTGCAGCCGTTCCCTCACCCCACGTTCTTTTTTATCCATGCACCGTAGTGGTCCATCCAGTTCTGCAGGTGGGCCCTGCTCCCGGCCCCGATGTTTCCTGCGTCGTCAAACATGCCCTCCCTCATCTGGAGGTATGCCTCGGGCTGGCGGAGCACGGCGACATCCAGGTAGGAGAGAACGTTTCGTAAGTGCTGCTGGGCCATGGCCGTGCCAATGGCACCGGTGGAGACCCCGATGATCCCTGCCGATTTTCCCGCCCACACGCTCTGGCCGGTCGGGCGGGAGCCGTGGTCGAGGGCGTTCTTGAGTAAACCCGGGATCGAACGGTTGTATTCCGGGGATACGAACAGGAGGCCATTGGCTGCCCTGATCTCGTTTTTCATCCTTACGACCGCCGAAGCCGGGTGCTCATCATCGTCCTGGTTATACAGCGGCAGGTCGCCGATCTCCACACGGCGGAAGGAAAATTCCGGCGGCGCAAGCTTCACGATGGCATCGGCAAGTTTCCGATTGAGCGAATCCTTCCGGAGGCTTCCGACGATAACGGCAATCTGGTACTGGCTCATACATCTTACCTTCGGTGGGGTAAGGTATCTGTATTTCCCTGCCTCTTTAAACAGGCATCCGCCCATCCGGCATCGCTAGATTTTTGAGAGAAATTTCCCGTAGCGGTGCCCTCCCTCTTTTTTTTAAGAGGGGGTCACCCTCCCCCCATGTGCCGGTCCAGCAGAAGGTACCTCTCACCCGGAAAAAGAGCGGCCTGGCAGCTGAACATTCTCAAAAAAAGACCGGGTCGCGAGCTGAGGATTCCGGAAAATATCCGGACCGGGAACCGATGCCCTGCCTCAAGGTCGCATGGTCATTATGGCCCCGACACGCGAAACCCGTTACTCTTTCTTGGGAGGCGTGAGGTGGATAAAAAGCGAAACCCCTGATACGATCAGGACGGTAATAGAACCAATTATGGCAACGAGAACACTCGTGTTTCCGAGAAGGCCCGTATCCTGCGTGGGTTGGGGGGTGGCCGTGACAACAAGGGCGATCACCGGAATGGTCACGGTCGGTATCGGCATCGCAGACGTGACCTGATTCATGGGCTGGAGCGTGCCGTATCCCTCTGCCGTCTGTCCTGCCACGACATAGATCGAGCCCTCGTAATCATAGTACCCGCTCAACTCCAGCCGTAGAATATGGTTTCCCGCTGCCACTGCGTTTACGGTTTTTGGGGTTGTCCCGCTATAGAGGCCATCGATAAGGATACTGGCGCCGGTCGGGGAAGAGTACACATTCACGCTGCCGGTTGTTATGGTCTCCGTGGCGGATACGGTCGGTTGTATCGTAGTAACAACGGCTGTCGGTGATGTGGTAACGTGGGTCTGTGTAGTGGTAACGGTTGTCTGATATCTTGTGATATGGTCGGCACTGACCGGTAGTACAATGAGAAGTATTGCGAGGAATACTGCGATTGGTATAACAGATGATCCGCTTCCACGTGACATTGATAAAATCCTGACGGCTGGATTTACCGGTGATTTCTTGTAGACTTTACATTGTTGTTATGGGTGATAAAGCCGTTTTACTCCAAAGCACGTCCGGCAACATTGGTAAAGATCGCGGAAAAAGTACGGGCCCTCACGCACATGTGGGAAGACATCAAATTTCCCAAGTTCCGACATGCAGGAACCTTCATTATCTCCCATTCCGGATCGGATTATATGCACGATGTTGTCAGCAGCAGGAAGATGGAGAACGGGATTGTCGTTTTCTGGGAAGAGAAAGGCGAAAAGACATATGAATCGTTCAATTACTCCGAACTCATCGACATGAAGATCAATGCGCTCGACCTGCTCGAACGCCCGAAATCCTACAAAATCGATAAGGATGCGCATACGCTTGTCGTGAAGAAATAAAACCCTTTATAATTTTCCGGTTCCCGGGGAGCGGAGGTGGTCCTCGTAGATCAGCCTTAACGGGGAGTAGGGATCAACGGGAGACCTCGTATGACCATTAAAAAATGCCCGTCCACCTCTATACTCATGCGTTTGTGACAGAAAGTTTTTTTTACACACTCTCAAAGGTGCGATTCTACCCGCAACTGCCTGATCCGTAGCTCTGCTTTACGGCATCCCAAGCCCGATCTGTGCGCCGTATTTCGAGTACACTTCCTTTACGAGTTCCCCGGATTTCGGGTTGCCCCAGTCGTGCATCCATTCCGACACGAGCGACTCAACCGTGATGGGGATAACTCCAGCCTGGAGCATCCGTTTTATGCCGAACTTGTGGGCGGCAGTTGTCGAGTCTCCTCCAGCGTCCATCAGCCCGTACACCTCGTAACCGTCCCGGATCGCATGGAGTGCGGTGTAGGCAAAGCACATGCTCGTCCAGAGCCCCGAGACGACCACTTTTTTCCGGCCGGTCTTTTTGAATGCCGCATAGGTCGGCCCGTCTTCAAATGCATCGAAGCTTGGCGTCGCCCGGGCAAACACCTCCTGGCCGGGGAATATGCTCGCAATATCCGCTATAAACTCTCCGTTCCTCTGAGGGCCGATGGCCGAGAGCACGACCGGGACACCGAGGATCCGTGCCGCTTTTGCCGCACAGGTCACCGCTGTCCGGATAAGCGCTTTGTCCCCCGATGCGACACCGGCAAACATCGCGGGCTGGTAGTCCACGAGCACGAGTGCGCTGTTTTTGTCGGTGAGCAGTTCCAGTTTACCGTCTTTTATAATTGTCATTTCTCATTCCTCCATATTCCTGAATTATCCGGATGGTCCCGTTGCGTTTTTTGTGGATTCATCCCTCTCTCCTCGCGTCCCTGCCCGGTGCTGCAACAGTTCCCCCACGGTGATCCATTACACCTTTACATAAATGCGTTTTCCCCCGACCTTCACCGGGAACGACTGCAGGTCATGGATTCTGATCCCTTTCGCCAGCATCCCGATGGCTTTGTACTCTTCTTGTGTCTCCTTCGGGGCTTTGTCCAGATCCGGCAGAGAGTGCTCGACCATGCCGGTGATCATCTTTCCCGTCCGGACATCGAACGTTGCGTGGTGGAGTGGGCAGGTGATGATGTGGTCATAGAGCGTTCCTTTCGAAAGCGGGGCGTTCATGTGGCCGCACCGCTCGCTCACCGCGTAGATCTTACCGGCCACGTTAGCGAGAACGATCTCGATGCCCTCAGCCTCGACATGCCGGGTCTTCCCGGGCGGTATGTCGTCAACTCCTGCTACATCAACGAATTTCATAGTCTTACTAAACTCCTCCGGTCATTGCCGCATTAACGCTGTACATGGCTCCCGTCGCAGAACGGCTTGTTGCCCGACTTCCCGCACCGGCAGAGGGTGAGCCGGTTCCTGACCGTATACGGTTTGCCGTCAGCGGACACGACCGGTATTCCTCCGCGTACCCAGAGCGGCCCGTGCTCGCCTTTTGCGGGATACTCGATGATGACAATGGATTTCTCCAGTGCCGGTTCGATAGCTTTGCCGGTCTCCTGATCCTTGATGACGAGCCGGCCGGACGGGCAGTTGCAGGCCTCCTCTATTGCCGTGTCACGGGCTTCCGGGATATCCGACTGTTTTGTAAGGTTCCAGATCCCGCCGGCCCGCATGCAGAACCGGGCATGGACGCAGAGATTTTCGTAATCAAGCAGTTCCAGTTCCGGGCCCCGGATGATCCTTGGGTGCCGGAGGTATGGTTCGTTTCCGGCAGTCTCGGTACCGTTGAAAACAATCTTCGCATGCGTCCCGTCACAGAACGGCTTGTTCTGCGAGTGGCCGCACCGGCAGAGGGCATAGGTCTCCTGGACGGGAAACCCCTTTACTTTCCGCCAGGTCCGGCAGTAACCCTCGTCATCGTTGCAGATCTCCTCCTGTATGAGCGGGACACCCCCGGTCACAATATAGGGGCCGTTTTTAGTGACGGTGATCTTCATGGGATCGTTCTTTGGTTTCTGGGATTTTTGTGTTTGTTCTGTCATGGTCAGATAACGTCCTTGATTTACGGCATGAAACCAGCGTGAAACCGGTCCGCTCTTGAACTACCGTTGTTCTCACATCAGGCCAATCTGCTGCATCAGGGAGATCTTATCGTAGAAAAGTTTCTCCTCGACGATCTCCCCCTTCTTCCAGTGGGCGACGGTACAGAACTCGACGTTGAACTTCTTCCCATTGGGCGGGATGACTTTTCCGTCAGGAGTTGTCATCGGGCCCTTGAAAGTGCCGGTGAATTCGGCAACCGAACACGTATAGTCACCTTGGCCGAAGAAGATCTTGTACGGCCGGTTCCCGACCCTGTTGTCCGGGAATATCTTGAAGAAGGCAATCGCCTCTTCCCGGTGAGAATGGCGGCTGTGCGTTGGCTGCGGCTGCCCGGGCCAGAATACATCGACCTCTGCTGCATGGCGTTTATCAAACGTTACCCAGTCCTGTGCATTCCAGGCATCGTCCAGCGTCTGCATGAGACGCATGTTCTCTTCAACCGTTGACATCATAGGTTTCCTGGTATTTTGTTGATACCAAGGAAGGTGTATGTGGTAGAGAATATAAAAACAGTGTCTGGGGCGAAGATACCTTCGGGCCGTATTTCAGGAAATAAGTGGAAAAGCGGTTCCGGGGGAATGTGCGTCCACCGTTCAGAAGAGTGCCTGCCATCCGGGAAATATCCCCCACACTGCAGTGATAGTAGTGTCTCTTGAAAAAAAGGGTGCGGTAAAAAACCTGCCGTTATTTCTTTGCTTTGCGGATTACGGTCAGGTCTCCCAGCGTCTGGGTGATCTTGGCCTGAGTCTTCTTTTCCTCATCGCTTGTCAGGATGTCGACGAGCTTGATACCGAGCAGCTTTTCGAGCTTTTTCCTGACATCCTCTTCCGGAATCAGCTCTCCTTTTTCGATCTTTTTTATGAGCAGCTCCCGCTCCATCATCTGCAGGGCGAGGTCTTTCTGGGAGAGTCCCTTTTCCATGCGGGCGTTCCTGATCCGCTCCGCATAATCCTCTACGATATCGCCCTCCATATAATCGAACATATCCCGTTTCCGCTGTGCGGGAACCGTCATAGGCGGGGCCCGGGCCCCCTGAGCGGGCCGGGCAGCCGGCCGCTGCACGTCAGTACGCCGGGGCTGCTGCACCTCAGTGCCGAACTTCCCGCACCGGCTGCAGACCTGAAGCTCCGCACCCTCCACACGGATCAGCTTCGGGGTACCGCGAATCGTTTCTCCACACATTTCGCACTGCATAATCTCACAAACACTTTATATGCAGATTTCCCTATATACCTATTTGAGGAACGTATGGGCGATATTCTCCGCGATACAGCCGAACCGCAGAGCCCGGAAGAGTTATGCAGACTGTATCGCACGCTCAGTGAGCAGCTGCGTGACCAGCTCCAGCAGATTGAGAACGACAAGCACGAGATCGAGACCCAGATGCTCGATCGGGTGAGCAATCTCGAGTCACGCAATCTCGAACTCCGCGAGCAGCTCCGGCAGATCGAAGCGGATAAGCGTTATATCGAGACCCAGAAGATCCGGTACGAACGGGAGGTCAGGAAGCTCAAGAGCGAGAGTGAACAGCTCCGGAGTCCGCCGTTGATCATCGGGACCGTCGTTGACGTGATCGATTCATCCCGGGTCATTGTCAGGAGCAGCGCCGGGCCGAGGTTTCTGGTGAGAACTTCACCGAGTATTAATCCCGAGGACTTAAAGGCCGGGGCACGCTGCACGCTCAACCAGCAGTCGCTTGCGATTGTCGAACTGCTGCCAAGTTCTTTTGACGCCCAGGTTTATGGCATGGAACTCGTGGACTCACCCCAGGAGAGTTATTCAGACATCGGGGGCTTAAAAGAGCAGATAAACGAGATCCGCGAGGCCGTCGAACTCCCGCTCAAACGCCCGGAACTTTTCACCCGTATCGGGATCGAACCCCCCAAGGGTGTGCTGCTCCACGGGCCGCCCGGGACAGGCAAGACCCTGCTTGCAAAAGCGGTCGCCCACGAAACAAATGCCCATTTTATGCGGGTGGTCGGAAGCGAGCTTGTCCAGAAATATATCGGCGAGGGTGCACGCCTTGTCCGCGAGCTTTTTGACCTCGCAAAGAAGAAGTCGCCGACCATCATCTTTATCGATGAGATCGATGCGGTGGGCGCCTCACGGACCGAGGCAAATACCTCCGGCGATCGCGAGGTGCAGCGTACCCTCATGCAGCTCCTGGCCGGCATGGATGGCTTTGAGAACCGGGGCGATGTGAAGATCATCGGGGCTACAAACCGGATCGATATTCTTGATAAGGCGCTGCTCCGGCCCGGCAGGTTCGACCGGATCATCGAGATCCCGTTGCCGGATGAAGAGGGCCGGCTGTCCATCTTAAAGGTCCACACCCGGGCCCTCACGATGGACGAATCGGTAATTCTTTCAGAAATTGCGGGCTTGACCGACGGGAAGAACGGCGCCGATCTCCGGGCGATCTGCATGGAGGCCGGGATGTTTGCCATCAGGAACGAGAGATCCGCGATCACCCGCGAGGACTTTCTTGCTGCGATCGATAAAATCCGTCTCGATTTCAACCGTGGTGTTCCCGATGTGGAAGGCAGGATGTTTGCGTAAGATCCACATACAGTCCATGCGACCGGCGGGATCGTTACGATCAACGATAATATCCTCTGTATTTTTTTAACAATTTTTAGGCAGATCAGGTGCATGTTTTTTTAGACCGATATCGTTGGCGTGTTGTCTGTCAAAGTGGGATACACATCCCAGTGACCGCGAACTTTTTCCCATACAACGCGAAAATATACGGAATCAGGATGTAATCGAAGTGGAACATTATGAGTGATCCAAAGACACCAGAAGACTCTCCAAAAACCACGGAAGAAAACACCGGGTCTGTGGTGGAGAAAAAGGACACGCCGGAAAACACCCCGGGGGATGAGAAAGGAAAAACCTTAAAATTGAAGGATGCCATCCCAGATAACGGGAAGCGGGAGAAACAGCGGAACCTCCTAATCACCATCGGTGTGGCGGTTGTCATAATCGTTGCTGCGGCGTGTGCATTTGTCTATCTCACCGCGTCGGTTGCGACAAAAGGGGATACGGTATCTGTGTATTACACCGGGGCGTTTGATAACGGCACCGTGTTTGACTCAAACATGAACAGCACGCAGCCCATTACGTTTACCTTGGGTAATTCAAGTGTCATACCCGGTTTTGATGAAGCGGTGACCGGAATGTCGGTAAACCAGATAAAAACGGTGACTATCCCCTACACCAAGGCCTATGGTGCATATGACCCGGGACTCGTCCAGACTATCAATCGTACCGGCCCAATTGAAAACACCACCTTCGTTGTAGGACAGCTTTACACCGTCCACTACAAAACAGCAAATACCTATAGCACCATAAAAATCCTCAATGTCACGCCGAAGACCGTTACCTTTGACGCTAACAACCGCATGGCCGGTGAGAACCTTACATTCACGATAAAACTGGATAACCTCACCAAAAAGCAGTAACCGGTATCCCGGCATCACTTTTTTTAATTACGATTGTGTTTTCTTGTTCACACGAAAAAGGGACAGTAAACCTGTTCCGGATGTTTACTCAACTGGAATCTGTCGGGTAAATGCCTGAATCGTGGGTTATTGATCCCCATCGGTCCCGGCATCGGGTATCTCCCCCGCGTCCTCTAACGGAATCGGCTCCCCGATATCCTCTACCTCGTCTTCCGTGCACCAGACTTCGATTGTAGTGTCGGTGCCGGGGAGATCCTGTGAATAGTCCTGTGCGGTTGACCCCGGGGACATCACGATCCGGCGTGTTAGTCTTCCACGGGAAAAACCATAGAGCCGGCGGAACGCCCACGGTTTTTCGAGTATCGCCGTGCGCTCATAGTAGACATCCTGCGCGAGGGTCTGCGTGCAGAAGATCCCGTTTTCAACTTCAAAAAGGGTCTCTCTCACATAGCGCCGGATGTACCAGCGCAGTTCAGACACAAGCGAGAGGGCGCTTCCGAGCATGGCGACCGAAATATACACGCCGGAGGGGATCTTTTTCGGGTGGTAAAAACGGAGTGCGAGACGGCTGGTCTCGGATGCAAAAAGGGTGTGGTGGAGATCGATGCCTTCCCGCTGGATCAACAGAATATTCATCTGGGCGCTCCGGTATTCCTGCTGATCGCCCCCTTGGATCAGGTATACATCCGGGTATCGGTCATCATGTCGGTCTTGACCTTGCGCACGGCACTGATGAAATCCAGCATCTCTACAGATGGTGCGTCCCGGCGCACGGCCATCATCCCCGCCTCGCGGCAGATTGCCTGGAGTTCTGCCCCGGTAGTGGCTTCGGTCATGGTCGCGATAACATCGAGGCTCACATTAGCGAGATGCATTTTTTTGGTGTGAATCTTTAGGATCTCCAGCCTTGCTGCCTGATCGGGCAGCGGGATCTTGATCAACCGGTCGAACCGGCCGGGCCTCAGAAGAGCCGGGTCGAGCATGTCCACCCGGTTCGTCGCTGCCATGATCCGGATATCCCCCCGGTTGTCAAAGCCGTCCATCTCAGCGAGGAGCTGCATGAGCGTGCGCTGGACCTCGGCACTGCCGCTCGTCCCGTCGTTTGTCCTCATACTGCCGACCGCATCGATCTCGTCGATAAAGACGATCGCCGGCGCCCGTTCCCGGGCGAGTGTGAAGAGCTCCCGGACAAGCCCCGCCCCTTCGCCGATGAACTTGTGCACAAGCTCGCTGCCTGACATGCGGATAAAGGTAGCCTTGGCCTCGTGGGCGACCGCCTTTGCGATCAGGGTTTTTCCGGTACCGGGCGAGCCATAGAGAAGGATGCCCTTCGGAGGCTCGACGCCGATGCGCTTGAAGATCTCGGGTTTTGTGAGCGGGTACTCCACGGCTTCCCGCACTTCCTTGATCTCATCGGTGAGGCCACCGATCTGCGAATAGGAGATGTCGGGGGACTCCTCCAGTTCCATCACCCGGACACGGGAATCGTACACGTTTCCGATCACCTTGACGATCGAGAGCGCGTTATTGACGGCAACTTTCGTGCCGGGTTTTATCAGCGGACGGATCTCATCGGATGCATGGGTGAGGTACTCCTGGTTGTTTCCCTGCTGGCGGAGATAGATCTCGTTGTTCTCCAGAATATCTACAACAACTGCCACAAAGAGCGGCATGCGCTTGAGCTGGTTGTTCTCCCTTTTCAGCTGTGCATTTTCTTTCTGGAGATCTTCGGCTCTGACCTTCTGTTCAAGGAGCGCCGCCTCAAGTTCGTTAAGCTGGATCTGGTATTTGAGTTCGCTCTGACTCTGAGGTGCCGCGTTATCGACCGAGGTCTCTTCCATATTACTCATATATCTGCATCTTCAACCATTTATGTGGTGTGATTTTGATAATTACCGGTCGCAGCATTTCAAGGGGCAGAGGATCGGGCAGGCTGCTCGTGAGTCCTGCCCCGATATCGTTTCTTTCCGGGGTTGATCCCGAGACGGGGGTTATTGTGGAGAAGGGCCACCCGCTTGAGGGTACTTCGGTTGCCGGTACCGTGCTCGCGTTCCCGTACGGCAAGGGATCGACTGTCGGCTCGTACGTGCTGTATGCCCTCGCCCGGAACGGTCATGCTCCTGTGGCCATCGTGAATACCGAGGCGGAACCCATTATCGCAACCGGGGCGATTATCGGGAATATCCCGATGATCGACCGACCGGATATCCCGCTCAACCGGCTCAGGAACGGGACATGTGTTGCCGTGGACGGAGATCGCGGGATGATGAAGTACGAGGGAACTCTACAGTAAGGTGAGAAGAGCATTACCCGTTTCATGTACGATGAATGCCGCCACCCCCGAAGGGACGCCCCTTGTGGCGGATTGGCAGCTAAACAATATCAGAATCCTTCCCTGACCTGTCGTGACTCTCAAGAGACCATGAGGCGGGGATCCCTCACACATTTTTTACCGGTTTTTTTGGATTGAATGTGAATATCTGTGTTCATGCCCATCTCAACAGAGTGCCAGGAGATCGTAATGAACAAATAAAACAATCCCCTTATCATCTGATATGAAAGCCAGTGCGTTTATTGCGATTATTTTCCTCATCTGTGTTGCGGTTGCTCTTGCCGGCTGCACCAGTTCGCAGTCCACGGTTACCACGTCCGGAAGTACAGCAGGTTCATCCGGTACGCCCTCTTCTTCCAGCCTCACCACAAGTCCCACCGATGTGATGCCCGATAACATCGCGGTGACGGTCACGGTCGGGGAAAAAGATTACCTCGGCAAAATACCTGTGACATTTGAAGGGGGCCAGGGGCAGGTCAATGTCAAGAAGATCGATATCACCCTGACGCGGGCCGACGGATCGACCCAGACCGCAACGCTCGGCTCCAATAAAGGGGACATATTCAATCTTGACGGGACACGGGGCAGTGGATCCCTGACCGGTCAGGCCGACCGCGTGCAGGTTTCGGTTACGATGAACAACGGCCAGACCTACAAGATTGTCGATGTCCTCCGCGAGTACCGCACGCGGGGCTAAAAGCGAGTCTATCGTTCTCTATTTTTAGCAGTATGTAAAGGCGGATACAAGATATGCAGGTGAACTGGCGGGAGATCCCCGCGGCACGGAATTCCTTTGCCGTTCTTGGTGCCGCATGCGAAAAGACCGGCTGGCACCTGTACCCGGTCGCCCGGCCGGCACCGGATATTACATGCTACTCCCTCAATTCGATCAATGAACGTTTGTACCGCGATGAGATCGCGGATGCGGACTGCATAACTATCGTGGGAGGGCCGCATGCAACGGCCTGCTGGCCGGAGGTGGCTGTATATGCGGATTACGTTGTCGTGGGGGAGGGGGAATATACGCTTCCCCGGCTGCTTTCAGAGATCGAGGCCGGAAGGGACGGGCATATTCCCGGCGTTGTAACCCGTGACTGGTATGAGCCGGCAAAAAGCAGCGTCCGGCTCGATGCATATCCCGCGTTCTCTCTCGTAAAAGGGTACGTGGAGATCTCCCGTGGGTGCCCGTTTGCCTGCGGCTACTGCCAGACCCCGCAGATATTCGGGCACTGCATGCGGCACCGGTCGATCGACGAGATCGCCCGGTATGCAAACCGGTACGGGCAGGCTCGCTTTGTCACCCCAAATGCCTTTGCCTATGGCTCGGACGGGCTCCATCCCCGGTTCGACAAGATCGGACACCTCTTAAGAAAACTCGACCACGAGATCTTTTTTGGGACGTTCCCAAGCGAGGTCAGGCCGGAGTTTATCTGCGAAGAGTCGCTTGCCCTTATCACGGATTACTGCACCAACACAAAACTGCACTTTGGCGCCCAGTCAGGAAGCGATGCGATCCTCTCACGGTTGCACCGGGGGCACACGATCGCGGAGGCGATCCGGGCAGCGGAACTCTGTTTGGATACCGGGATCACCCCGATTGTTGATTTCATTGTCGGGTTCCCGTATGAAACTGATGAGGAACAGCGGGAGACCGTTGCCGCCATACAGGAGGTTGCCCGGATGGGAAAGATCCATGTCCACCGGTTTATCCCGCTTCCCGGTACGCCGCTTGCCGGAACCCGTGCGCGGTCGCTACTTTCGGAAACAGAAAAGGTCTGCGGCGATCTCGCTCTCGGAGGGAAACTGACCGGTTCGTGGAATGAGCCTGAGATAAGGTTTTTTAGACGCTATTTGAAATGATATACCATGAAAGATGTGCTTTTGATAGCAGATCTCCATGGTCAATTCGGTAAAATTGATTCATTTCTGGAATTGAATCCGGAAGCTGTATTTATTGCAGGCGATATTACCAATATGGGTCCTGTGGACATTGTTGACGACGTGCTATCACGTATCGATGTACCCTGTTTTGCGGTACCGGGCAACTGTGACCCAAAAGAGATCCTCGATACGCTCGAACACTCGGATGCAATCTGCCTTCACGGCGCCCAGATGAACCTGGGGAAAATGACGCTTGTGGGCGTCGGCGGTTCGAACCCAACGCCGTTCAACACGCCATTTGAGCTGACCGACAAGCAGATCGATGATCTGCTCAATGCTGCGACAGCAAAAATGGAAAAGACGGTTCACAACGTCCTCATCTCCCATGCACCGCCCTACGATACGCTCGACCTTATCAAGAGCGAGCACGTAGGCAGCCAGAGCATCCGCCGCCACATGAAGGACTTCGATCTTGTCTGCTGCGCCCATATCCACGAGCAGCGTGGCGTCAAGGATGTTGACGGCGTAAAAATTGTGAACCCCGGCCCCGCGATGGATGGCTACTGTGCCATGCTCCACTTCGGGAACGAGGCAAAAGACATCAAAGTTGAATTGCTCACCGTGTAGAAAGGAGCAGTTCGAGATAGGAGGCGAGGATCGGCTCGCCGGAAATTCCCATCTCTTTTGCAAACTTCTGGATTTGTCCGGTCGCATCTGCGCCGTTGGTTTCGGCCATGATCTCGATCTCGACAAAGGTCCCGAGACCGTCAACCTGATCCAGCGCAAACGAGGCATTGCCGAGCCGGTAGTTCTCCCGCCACTTGTTCACTTCAGCGGTTCTGGTAAACCCTAGTCTGTCGAGGATCTGTTCGAAAACTTCGCCGGATTCAACGGCCGTGTTGAGCTCTTCGCGTGCCTTGAGCCCGTACTCGCGGAGTTTCTTTCCCTTGTAGGTAACAAGTGCAGGACCATCCGTGTACCGTACCCTCAGGGCCTCGTCGGTAGAACCGAAGTCACGGTGCGGGGCGTTGTAGTAGATATCGTGTTCGTGCTGTTTTCCCTTGAACTCCGCGTGCCGGTCCTTAAGGTTCTGCCGTATGGGATCGAGGGAATCTACCCGTACTTTGAGTTCTATTTCGAGCATTGTCGTGCCACACTTTTATCTGTCCCTGTTGCGATTTAATATAGTCAGGTGATGTATGGCAATAAAAGAAGGAGATTTTGTTAAACTCAGTTATACCGGCAGCGCAAATGGCATGGTCTTTGATACCACCGATGAAGATGCGGCAAAGGCCGCGGATATCCACAGCACGACCGCCATCTACGGGTCGGTCACCATCTGTGTCGGCCAGAAGCATGTAATCATCGGCCTTGACGAGGAACTTGCCGGAAAGGATGTCGGCACCGAAGCCGATGTGACCGTCCTGCCGGAGAAGGCATTTGGCGAGCGCGACTTAAAAAAAGTCCAGTCATACCCCAAGAACAAGTTCAAGGACAAACCGACCCGCGGGATGCGGATTAACGTCGAGGAACATGGAGAAGGTGTGGTTGTTGATGTGATCGGCTCCAAGGTGATCGTCGATTTTAATGCACCGCTCGCCGGCCAGACGCTGACCTACCATTACAAGATCGAGGAGATTGTAACCGATCCGCTTGAACAGCTCAAGGGACTTATCCGGCTCTATGCCGGGAAGGATATGGAAGTTGCCCTTGATGACAGTAAGGCAACGGTCACCCTCCCGCCCGGAATCAACTATGACCGGCGCTGGCTCCTGTGGCGGGGAAGGATCATCCATGAAGGTTTCGAGCTCGTAAGCGGCATCTCCGAGATCACGCTTGTCGAGACCTACAAGAAACCGGAGAAGAAGGAAGCGTAATCCGACAAATCAGAAAAATTATCCTTTTTTTACATTTTTTAGGGAAGCCGGATCACCGGATCCTGTTGCTGTTAAGGATGAACCGGGCTGACCCGGATATTTATATCGCCGGTTAAACAATTTTTAATATCCTGCAGCATAACTGTAGTATATGAAAAATTCCGCCAGAATTTTCATTACCCTGAGTATTTTTCTTGTCCTGTGCGTGACTATTATGGGCTGTTCCAGCAGTTCAGGTTCGACTGCAACAACCACAGGTACGGTCACTACCGTGACAACGATTGCGCCGCTGTACACGGCCGGGGATATTGTATGGAGCTCATCCGCGAGCACTACCGTCGCCTGGCTGATTATTAGTTACGATCCTTCGACAGAATCGTACACCCGGGCATATATCCACAAAAACACTGACGGAACGTGGGGATACCGTACAGACTCGGCCACGGAATCGTCACCGCGCTCGACTATGGAAAAAGTGTACCCGGTAAAAGTCACTCATGTGACCGTTTCATCGATACCCACAGCGGCACCAACCCCGGTGCCAACCACGGTTGTTACCACGCAGACCACCATCACTGTCGCGACAACGACAACGACTGCCGCCTTCCCACCCATCTTCAAGGATATGAGCCCCGATTCAGCGTACAGTGGGGATACATTTACCACGATCATTACCGGGGCGGGTTTTGTCTCCACTCCAACTGTCAAGTTGACGCAAACAGGTTCGGCAAGTATTGTGGCAACATCAGTCACGTGGGACACGGCAACCCAGATCGAAGCCACATTTTCAATCCCCAACACGACATCGGCCGGGTTACCATGGACTATCGTAATCACGAACCCGAATAACCAGTCAGTAAGTTACGCAAATGAATTTACGGTACATGAAAAGACGACGGACAGCTGAATAACCACAGGAGAGCATGAACGATCAATATTCCCTTTGGGAAGAAGCAAAAGGTCATATTGCAATGGGATACTGATGGTACAGTATCTCCTGCATCCACCATCAGTTAAGGAAAAAGCTGCAGAACAGTATATTTAATTTTTTTAGGCAATTGCTCTTTGATTTATGCATACATCCATCCGGGGATCATTTTCGCACTCTATTTCGGCACGGGCAGATTGTGCGCTTCCATCTTCCGTGCACGTCATGAGGCTAGTTTATACCTGAGCAGCGCCGCGATGCCGCCGAGCGCATTTAGACGCTCCCCGGGTTCAAATTCCGTTGAGAGCACCACGATTGTGGCCTGCATCCGCTCGGCATTCTCGATTAAGGGAACTATCGTCCGGTCCCTGAGCAGGGTATCGGCAAGCAGTACTTCATCAACTGCGCCGTACTCGATCGCGATCTCTACCTCTTTTTTCCCATAGGCAACCGCCCCGTTCCGGGAGATACGGAGAAGGACCTCGTCCATCAGTTTTACCTCGCGCGAGAGCTGGATGTCGCCGATCAGTTTATCGAGTGTTCCCGCACCGATCACGTCCTGCACCGCGCCGCGCCCGATCCTACGGGTTTCCACTACAATCGCCCGTTCGGCAGGAGGGCTGTTTTTGTTCTTGGCGTATTTAACAAAATCATCCTTGATAAAACCGGGTCCCGCAATGATGAGCGGCCCGGATATCTCCGCGATGGTTTTGAGCACGGCGTCAAAAAAACCGGTCCGCGTATCAGTCTCCCCTCCCTTACCGCTTCCTGCCGTGATGGTGATAGCGCTCTCGGGGCCGTACTGCCGGAGCCGGAAGAGTTCAGCCTCTCCCTCCTCGATCGTCAAAATGTGGATTACGCCAAAGACCGAGGCTTTTACTGCCCGGGAAATCCGTTCGAAATCCATCGGCCGCCACTGGCGGATAACGGAAATCTCGTAGCCGGTCTCGACATTGATCGTGTGGTATGCACCGGTGTCAACGCCGTACTCGATGATCCCCGTGATCCGAAGACGTACCCCATGCTCGGAGAATTCCACTTTTTCCGCACGGACCCCCAGCCGGACCGGCCGTTTCTCGACTTTCTCCGGCCGGATCTTGTCGGTCGCGGATTCGACGCTCCGAAACGTCGTTGCAAATACCAGATCCCCGGGAGCTACCAGGTGCTGGAGGTGCCAGAGATCGTCAATACTCTCCGGGAGGAGTCGTATTTCGCCTGCATTATCCCTGAGTTCACAGTACTCCGCTTTCATGGCGTCCCCGAAATATCAGAACCACCGGGCGGAACAAAAGCCGCCACGGTTTCGGTGTTTAAGATTCCCTTGAGCAGTTTTTCCTCATCGGGGCTAATACTCTGCTTCAGGAGGCGCAACACCTTTTTTGCCACATCGTTCGGCTCGTACTGGCCGGGTTTTAACTCGGCGAATGCCTTTGTCCGCGACCGGATCACTGCTGGGGGGCCGCCGATCACGGCTGCCTGCGGTTCCAGCACAAGGCCGATACCCACCGCGAGAGATACGTTGCGGTAATAGGTGCGCTCACCCCGGACGATAAACGAGCCCCGGGTGATAAACTCACCGGCCTGCGGGGTCTTGCTGACCTGGTTTGGCTGTGCGCTGTACACATCGGCGGAAAAATGCCCGCTCCTCCATGCGCCGGAGTACGATGCGGCAAACTGTGCCACCTCATCCATCTTCTCCGTTTTGCCCTTTACGATCACGACACTTGCCCCGTGCACATCCGCATGCACGAAGAGATCGCCCCCGGTCATGTACTTTTTGACCAGTTCCTCGTTCTGCGATGCGTCCCGGCCGCCCAGGACGACAATACCGTCACTGGTTACAAACCACCGGAACCGGTGGTACCAGAGTTTTTTCATGGGTATAATATCATGCCGGATAATTTTTTTCTTCGGCTTGACGGTTTTCATTGCCGCAAGAGCGCCTTCTTTTTTCTTCCTGAATTTTTTTATGACATCGTAGTACCGGCCCGCATTCTGCTCGACACTGTCATGGACGAAGATCTTCATCTTCTTTCCAATATCGATCTCGACTGCCGCCTCATCAGGATAGAAAGCCACGATCCGTTTTGCGTCTGCCGTGGAAGTATCGCAGAGGTGGTGCTCGATCTCCTGCCACGAGAGGCGCTTGCTTGCGGCATCAAGCGAGGAAATGACCTGCGCAACGAACTGGTAGTTCTCGTAAATCGCGGCCACAATCTCCTGGGTCTTTTTGATCTTTTCGTCGAATTTTTTTATTGCTGTTTCCTGGTACTTATGAATCCGTTCCTCCTGTGAAAGTTTTGGTTTTGAAGCGACCCGGACTTTCTCGGCCTTTGTCATCGGGTAGAATGCTTCAAGCGCCTCGGAAAAACCGGCAAACTGGTTTTTGTCGTCCGGTATGCTTTCGGCTCCTGTGGCAAGTACGACCGGCTCGCAGCTTGTGGCAGAAACCACCGGTCGGCCAGTGTGCTGCACCAGATCGAAGAGTGCCCGGATTGCGGCATACACAGCCTTGGGATCGGCGTTTGAGGCAGGTGTGGATTTATCGATACCGGCAGTCCTGCATACGTACTCCGCGTACGTACCCCCGAGCATCCCGGCAATTGCAAGGGCACGCACGAGATCCCGGCCATCACCGGCTAGAGTGGCCGCAAGGTTTTCTAAAGAACCGGTCGGATCAGTGCCGCTCATCGTGTAGATGGCATCGGGTACGACGTCCCGGTCCTTGAACCGGTGGTGGCGGAGCGGTTTTATGATCCGGTAGGATTCGTCAGTGAGGATCACGTTTCCCTCATCGAAAAGTTCGATGATGAGCCGGTAGGTTAGAGGCCCTTTCCCGATATCGAAAATAAGTATCCGCTCTAACCCGTGCTGCCGGATCGCAAGTACCTTGCCACCGGAGAGATATTTACGCAGGAGCATGGCAAACTGCGGCGGGTTTTTGGGAGGGGCAGGAAAATTTTTCACCAGGTGCACCCGCCGGCCGGCCTCGATAAGTAGCTGGTACTTCGCATGGTTCTCGCCGTTTAAACGGATTCCGAGAGTGCGGGTTTCGAACTGGTAGATCTTGTCGATCCAGAGCGGCAGCCTGGCGCAGAGCTCATGTGTCACTGCCCTCACATCGATCCCGCTCATACCCTGTGCAGTCGCCATGGATTATACCAACTTACATATGGCTTGCGCACTAAAAAATAAGACTACTGGGTGGTGACGGATGACCGAAGACGTACATGTGGAAGAGCAGCCAGCCCTTTCCCGGAAACAGAAGACCAAACTGGAAAAGCAGGCTGAACACATCGAGAGGATCAAGCGGACGGTTACTGCCTGCTTGATGGGTATCTTTGTCGGGATCCTGTCGTATTACCTGCAGATTACGGTAAAAAGCGATATCGGGCTTCTTGCCTTCATGCTGATGCTTGCCGGGGTAGTTGTCCAGCGGCATATTTTCATACTCATGCATCAATCCTCGAAACTGGGTGCAAAGGACTGGTTCTACCAGGGTTTCATGACGTTTGCATTCTGGTTCATGACATGGACTATCCTGCTTTCAACCACGGTACCGGTCGCCGGTTTCTCCTCAAACGTTAGTTCCGGCACTACCCCGCTCACAGTTGCTTTCAGCGACACCAGCACAAACACCCCGACTTCGTGGAACTGGAGTTTTGGCGACGGCACGTTTTCAACGGTAAAGGACCCGGAAAAGACATACGCATCTGCGGGAAACTTCACGGTGAACCTCACGACCGCAAATGCCGAGGGAACCAATACGATAACGAAGAACGATTATATCACCGTCTTTTCGGCTATCCCGTTCTGATCCCATCTCTTTCTGATCGCCATGAGAATCGCCATTGTCCATAAGGATCGCTGCCACGCGAAGAAGTGCGGAACCGAGTGTATCCTCTACTGCCCCCGGGTACGGACCGGTGACGAGACCGTTGTCATTGGTGAGGATGGCAAGGCTGTCATATCAGAGGAACTCTGTGTCGGGTGCGGCATCTGTATCAAGAAATGCCCGTTCGACGCCATCGATATCGTAAGCCTGCCTGAAGAACTCGAGCACCCCACCCACCGGTACGGGAAGAACGGTTTTGCACTCTATGGGCTTCCCATCCCGGTACAGGGAAAAGTTACCGGTATCCTCGGCGCAAACGGTATCGGGAAAAGCACTGCGGTAAAGATCCTCTCCGGGCAACTCCGCCCGAATCTCGGGAATTTCGATAACGAAGTTGCGTGGGAAGAGATCCTGAAACGCTACGCCGGGACCGAGCTTTTCGACTACCTCCAGACCGTTTCAAAAAAGAGTAAGAAGATCGCAGTCAAGCCGCAGTATATCGACTTCATCCCAAAAGTTTATACCGGGACGATCCGCGAGCTGCTTAAGACCACGGACGAGCGGGGCAAACTTGCAGAACTCATCCCCGTGCTCAAACTTGACGCAATCCTCGACCACCATGTCAGCACGCTGAGCGGGGGAGAACTGCAGCGTGTGGCAATTGCCGCCTGTCTCGCCCGTAACGCCGACCTCTATTTCTTGGATGAGATCACGCCGTTTCTGGACATCTACCAGCGCATTTCGGCGGCCAAACTGATCCGCGAACTGGCGAAGGAACACCCGGTCGTGATTGTCGAACACGATCTTGCCATCCTCGACATGCTTGCCGATACGGTGCACGTAGGGTATGGCAAGCCTGCGGTCTTTGGTGTCGTCACCCGGCCAAAAGGCGTCCGGGTTGGTATCAACCAGTATCTTGAAGGATATCTCGCTGAAGAGAACGTACGGTTCCGGGACTCACAAGTAGTCTTTGAGAAGCGGGCGCACGAGAAGGGCTCGAAAAGGGAGGATCTGGTGGAGATTCCTGCTCTCACCAAGAAGTACGATACCTTCCGGCTCACGATCTCGGGAGGAACAATAAAAGCCGGGGAAGTACTTGGCGTTATCGGGGCAAACGGCATGGGGAAGAGTACCTTTGCGAAGCTGCTTGCAGGTGTTGAGAAACCCGATACCGGCAGCCTGGATGTCAAGCTCCGGATCTCCTACAAGCCGCAGTACATCAAGTCGGATACGTCGGATTCTGTCGAGCTGTACCTCCGTAAGTGCACCAGCAAATTTGACACCTCGTACTACCAGCATGAAATCCTCGACCCCCTCTCACTCCAGACCCTTCTCCAGTCACCGGTCGATACCTTAAGCGGGGGAGAGTTACAGCGTGTGGCGATCGCCGCCTGCCTCTCACGCGATGCGGATCTCTATATCCTCGACGAGCCAAGCGCCCATCTTGACGTCGAGCAGCGCGTGAAGGTGACCCGGCTCATCAAGCACCATGCAGAAGGAAAAGCGGTAGCGATCCTCGTCATCGATCATGATATCTATCTCATCGATATGATCAGCGAACGGATCCTCGTCTTTGAAGGCGAGCCTGGTGTTGAGGGAACTGCGGCCGGTCCCTTTGCCATGCGGGACGGCATGAACCGGTTTTTAAAGACGCTTGACGTTACATTCCGTCGCGACCAGACGGGCCGGCCCCGGATCAACAAACCTGACTCATTCCTTGACCGGGAACAGAAGAGCCGTGGCGAATATTACTACTACGCCGCAGATGACGAATAATTCCCGGGTTCTCATATAACAACGTTTTCGGATTGCCATGCTGCTGCACAGGTTTATTTTATTCCCTGTGGGGACGGGATTTTCTTCTTTGCCCCTTTGCCTGCAGCGGAGAGCTGCTCCGACACTTCTGAAAGCTCCTTTTCGATATCTGTCGCAGGTGCCTTGAAATCTTTTAATTCACGGAGCAGGCTGACATCCTTCTCTTTTTTCACATGTTTGATCTCGGTGGCAAGCGAGCTGAGCATATCATCATCAACGCCCGGGGCGGCGCCGCCTGCAACAAATAAAGATAGATCTCCCTGATTGTCACCTCTATTGCTTCCTGATCCCCCGGCAGGAGTGAAGGGGGTCGCCGGAATAAAACCATCTGATACCTGCATCGGATCGCCAGCCTGCGACACAGGGGCCTGCGGTGTCGGTTCCAGCATACCTCTGTCATCCAGCAGATTGATATCGTCCAGGTCTATGCTGTCCAGATATCCCAGTGTTTCATCGACCGCGTCCACACCGTCAAGATCTGTAAGTTCTTCGAACCCGGTATCTGCATTCGCTATGAGAATCGCTTCGGCATCAACGGCAGTCTCGTCCGGCAGAACTGGCATTTCCAGGGCCGTCATGGAAAGGGCGGGGTCTGTCCCGGCATGTGCTTGACCCACCGGGTGTGGTTCTGCTGCCGGTTCCTGTTCATCCAGCAGCTCATCCAGCAGGCCGGTTTCCAGTTCCTCTCCCGAGAGTTTCAGGAACGGGTCGGATTCCATCCTGTTCTCCGCTGGTCTTGCTCCGCTGGCACCACTCTGCTTTGATCCGGACGCTGAGGGTGCTGCTGCGGCCCTGTCAAGTGCGGATACCCTGCTGACTTTTTCTGTTATCGTATGTTCCAGCAGTTTGTTGATCTCGTCGGGTTTTTTGGCGGGTTTTTTGCGCTCTGTGAGGATCTTCCCAAAAGAGGTGACCGATGATCCCAGTAACGAGAGATGATACCGGATCCCGTTGGTTTTCTCTGCCGGTTTTGCCGGGGCTTTTTTCTCTCCCTTTTTCTCCCCGATATCTTTTTTTTGGGTGGTCTTCTTTTCGAAAAATTTTATGGAATCGAGTTTTTTGAGGAATGGCTGCTGACGCAGGTTCTTCAAGGCCAGTTTCGAAACTGCATTTTTAATCTCTATAATCGTGATCGAGCCGAGGAGTACCAGCAGGAGAAAACCTATCGCAATGATCAGGGGTAGCAGCACGATAAGCGGGACATTCACAAAGATCATTACAGAACCGGTTCCCACGATCACTGCAAAAAGAACCAGCCTGCGGATATTTTCCTTCATGTCATACACCAGTCCCGGATACCCCGCCTCCCATATTCGTCAGCGCTTCCGCACTGAAGAAGAGACCAACCCCCATTGGAGTCACCAGAAAAACAAGTCCGGTCAATGTGCAGAATATTGCCGCGTAGAAATAATACATGTATCGATCCCCCCCACCTACGATACGTGCGGCGATAATGTTTGATGCGGTGAGGATGACAAGCGTGATGACAACATAGGTCTGCATCGCTTCAGCCGGGAATTTGGTAAAGAGATTCATCCCGCCGCTAAATACGTTCCCCATGGAGACCCCGGCGCTCTGACCGCCCGATGTTGCCGGCGTATTCTGAAACTGGGTCATCATGCTCGATATCGATCCGGTGAGCACCAGAAGGATCTGGTACAGCGCAACAAAGATACCGGTCATGGCGATATGCATCGGTACAAGGAGCACGACAAAGCTTTTTGCCAGCATATCCTTCTTCTCCCGGAGCAGGGTCTGTTCGAACATCGATGAGCCCACGACAGTGCCGATAGGTTCCGGGGGCCCTCCGAGCGCTACGGTGTCCCGGTAAATGTTAAGGTACTTGTAGATGAGGTTGCTTCCGGACTCCCCGATAAACTTGTCCCAGCACTGTTTTTCATCGAGCCCCAGGTTGAGTTTTGAATACACGGAATTTACCAGGGGTTCGAGAGCGGTGAGTGATTTCCTGTCTATGCTGCCCAGCGCGTACACGGCGGTTGTTCCCTGTCCACCCATAACCGCACCGAAATTCCTTATAAATACGGAAAAATCATTGTCACGCAGGGTAATATTGTGGTCATCAATAAAACCGACAACACCGAGTGGGGCCATCAGGATACCCACGAGAATAAAAATCAGGCCTGCTGAGACACCAAGAATCGCAAGGATAACAACGAGAGCAAGCGTGAGCGGGACGATGATCCTTTCCATGGCGTGAATAGTCTTCTGCTCCTTTGATGTTTGCCCAGGGAGCCCGTGGGTTTTGGGATCGTCAGGGACTGACGTATACATAAGGACGATACCAAATACTGAGATGGCAAGGATGATCGCATACGACATGTCAAATGTCGACTGGATATCCCCGGGGGTATAGATCACCACCGATACCATGATGATGATGGCGATGACGGTCCCCGAGAGGAGCATGGCGACATATGCATCTCCCCATTTCTGCAGCATGGACATTCCCTGCTCCAGCTGGTTCCGGTAGACACTGCGGACAGTCGAGAGTTCATTGATCATGAAATCTTCATCCGGGACTCCCGAATCGATGGAACTGGCATACCGGTTCAGCATGCTCCTGAGAATATCGTTCTGCGTCCGCTCTGCAATGATGGAGAGGGCTTCCGCGTAACTATAGTTCCATTTTTTTACAAACGTATCGACTTTGGCGATGTATTTTGCCGAGATGTACTCGTGGCGGTTTGACGCATAAGAGAAAATTTCTGGACGGGTTGCATTGGCAATCGCAAGCGATGCCATATATGTGGTCATGAAAAGAAGATCTGCACCCATCTTCTTGTTTTCCCGGATACCGGCAAGTTTCTCTTTGAGTCCCGCGATCTGCGAGGCAAACGGCAGCGATCTGGCCGGTGGCGCTTTCTGTGTTTCAGCGGGAGCAATCTCTTCAGGCATGTTATGAACCGATGGTAAGGAGACCCTGTTTCTTGATCTTGGTGATCATGTGGAAGAGATCCCAGAATTTCACGTACCCCGCCTTGTGCAGACGTTCAAGGATCTTTGCGCGTTTCTCCACTTCAAGGTAAATCTCAGATTTCCTGCTGTCCGGGATTCCGAGCATGGTTGCGATCTTGTTCTCGAGAAGAAATGAACTGCCTTTCCCGGACCAGACAAAGGTATCGGAAACCGGTTCCCAGGAAAACATCTGGACAAACGTGAATCCCCCGGTCTCTGCATCGTATCCCACCATTTCGTTGCAGCTGATCATCCGGCGCACGACCTGTCCGTCAGGCCGTTTTACCGCGCTCTGGATGATGACCAGGTTGAGGTTGTCCACGTACGTCTTGGGGATATTGATGGGTTCCCCGCAGAGACGCTGGATCAGTTTCTCCACGGATGCCGCATGGAAGGTACTCATCACGGGGTGGCCGGTCTGCATCGCACTAAATGCAACGTTTCCTTCAACGCCACGGATCTCACCGACAATGATCTGGTTGGGACGCTGATGCAGAGCGGTCTTAAGGAGATCGAACATGGTGACCTCCCCACCAGAACCGGTCGCTTCCCCTTTGCCTTTTGCCAGTGCCACCTCGCGTACCCAGTTCCGGTGCGGGAGGTTAAGCTCGGGAGTGTCCTCAATGGTGACAATCTTGTTTTCAGGGGGGATGAAGGTGGTGATGGCATTGAGGAGCGTGGTCTTGCCGCTTGCCGTTTCGCCGCTCACAAACAGAGACATGCCGTATTCGATACAGATCCAGAGGTAGGCAGCTGATAAATAATCGAGGCCGTTATTTTCGATGATATTGAGGATGGAGAGCGGCACCTCGTTCACCTTACGGATGGAGAAGTTGCTCCCGTGCTTGCTGATCGCGGTGCCGTAGACGATGTTGATACGGGAACCATCCGGGAGGGTTGAATCGACTATCGGGCTCCGGTACGTGATGGGCCTTTTTATCCGTTCCGCCACCTTGACCACGAAATCATCCAGTTCGCTTGATACCTTGAACTCGATAACGGATTTAAGGCCCTTGAAGATCTTGTGCTCGACGAAGATCGGCCCTACTCCGTCACAGGAAATATCTTCGATATAGGGGTCGGAAAGGAATGGCTTGAGGACCCCCATATCGATTTTATCCCGGACAAGGAGATACTCGATTGCCTGGTACTCTATATTGGTGAGGATGATCCTGCCATCCTGAGTGATGGGAAAATTCTTGCTCTTCTTTCCGGACTTCATCTTTTTCTGTGCAGTAAAATCCGTGTTGAGGAAGGTGACCAGTTTGGATTTTGCACCATGGTTTTCTTTCCGGGTCAGGCTTGCTATATCAACACCGGGCGGCTTGATCACCGCAACTGAGGCCAGCATCTTTTTTAAGACTTCTGTTCGTTCCTTCTCCGTGGTCGGATCTGTCTCAAGGCTATCGATAAGATCAATGAGTTTGGTCTCGATGACCGGCAGGAGCTCGCTGACGCTGTGCAGGAATGAGGGCTCGATAGGGATGTAAAAGTTCCTGACGTCATCCGGATCCGGCAGGATGTGGACAAAAGTGGTATCATTGACCGGGTAGATAATGTTGGGGGCCTTCATGCCGAGGAGATCCTTTTTTAATTCCGATAAAAAGAGCGGGATGCCATAGGTATTCACCGGGAAAGTGTGGAGATATTCGAAGAGATGCGGGCTGTTCTGAACATACTCTTTGGCATTTGCCGGGAGCATCTTGAACAACGCGTCCGATTCGAGATCCGCATACAGGTCGAGATCGGCATCGACCGGTTCGGGTTTGAACGGAAGGTTTACCGCGACAGACAGGTCACTCATATCAGATCCTCGCAAAACTCAACGGGATGACTTTTATACCATAGCCCGGATGAACTTCAAAGCTGACAAGGTTTCCGGTTGTCTTATGTGCACCGCGGACTTTTACAACTTCCATGACCATGAGGTACTTTTCCCCGATGAGGGCTTTTTTCATATTGAGGTGAGCATCACAGATGGAACGGATCCGCACAAGGGTATCTTCCTCAAATGCGTAGGTATGAAGCGTGATAAGGATGGTCTTGCCATGATCCACGAGTGACTTGCAATTGGTAAAGAAGGTGAGGATGGTATCGGTTTCGGCGTATTCAGTGAAGAGCGTCAGTGAATCAATAATAACAACCTGCGATTTGCTGTTCCGGATATGGGTAATCAGCCGTGACATGACGCCATCCATCTCCTCTGTTTTCCATTCGCAACCTGCGATATGAAGCGGGAAGATCTTGAGATATCCCCATGCAAAATATTCGGAGATGTCAAGGCTCATCGATTCCATCTGTTTGATAAAGCTCTTGCTGGTGTTTTCCGTAGTAAACAGGTCAACAGACATACCCTGTTTCATGGCGCCCCAGATAATCTGCTGGGTAAGAACACTTTTGCCGGTGTCATTCTCGCCTTCGATAAGGGTGAGAGATCTCACCGGAAGGCCATCGGCGATCTTCTTATCCAGTTCGCTGTTACCGGTCAAGATGATCTTCCGTTCCTCGCCCCCCCTTGAATCGGAAAGATCCGCGGCCAATGTTCACCCTCCATCCTACGAGAGATTGGAGATATTATATGTTGATATATATAACCCCATTACCGGTGGTTGCTAGTACTGCAGTAATCAGGAGCAGGGCATTCGTAATCGCTTCGGCGGACATCGATTATATCCTGTCCGGCAGGTTCATCCACTCTTCGTCTTTCCTCGCATTCCGTGAAGGACCCCGTTCTTTAACCGATAATTCCGGTGCCTCCGATCTTTCTTTTGCCGGCAGTACCAGCTGGCGCTGTTCCATCATGACCTCAATCATATCCCGGTCGAGGGAGGAATCGTTGGGCGAGAGTATCCGGTTGAGTGCATACAGTTCGGATACAAACTCATCCGGTTCGATCTCATGCTCGTCTCCCAGGTTTGCCGGCATCAGGCGGGAGATCTCCTTGATCTCATCACAGGATTCCCGTGAGATATATCCCATGATCCGGTACGATCCGAGGATAATATCAAGCCGGTCGTGCCCGAATTTGCTAATGGCCCCATTCGTCCACTTAAACAGTTTGTACACTTTCTGGAGCCGGAGTTTTTCGCTGGCAAGCGTGTTCTGGCCGGTTTTATGGCCGTTTATGGGTAACTGGCCCCTTAAGAGAGAGAGCATCTGCTCGTCCGGAATCCGTTTCTCATCAGAGATTGCCGGGGGAAGTGCCTCTTCTTTTATTTTCGGCACTGCTCTTTTACTTTTCCTCTCAAGTTCGGCCGTTGCAGCGGCATCAAGTGTTGATTCCCGTGCATTAAGAGCCGCTTCCCTGACCTCCAGTGTAGTTTTTTTGGTATCATGGGCGGCATCAGCGGGTACTCCTGAGACAGAGGCTTCCAGGGTAAACGGGTTCTCCAGTTCGTTCATCCGTTCCCTGATATCCATTAACAGGCGCTTGATGGAGGTTTTTATAAGGTCAACTTCCCGTTCGAGGTTCTGGAGCTTGACCTCGGGATCATCATCAGAAGCCACTGCGACGATGTGGTCGACCTGATCCGGATTTACCGCCATAACATTTTATATTATTCCGTTTTTCGTTAATATACTTTCCCCCGGGAACACGGGGACTGGCAGGGATTTTTTCTGTTTTGGAGGGCAGGACCCGGTTTTTCTGCCGGGCAGCAGGTGGGTTTTAAATTTTTATGACCGGATGGTGCTTTTCCTCGCAATCTCGTACGGGCACCGGGTTTTTGTACTATCCGGGTCATAATCTCCAGACGTCATCCTTTTTTATTTATGAACGCCACAATAGAAAACTGCGGCAGTCATGGACAAAAAAGATATCACGTACACTATTGCGGCGTTCTGCATCATTCTTGTTATTGCGTTTGTCATCAAACCGATAACAACCGGCCAGCCGGTTAATACCGGTCTATCATTTGTAACACCCACTCCATCCATAACCGCTCCTCCCCTTGTTGTATACGCAAATATCACTTCCATCATTACCACATCCCCGCCTCCACCTACAACCCCTCCCACAACCCCACCTACACCGGTGCCGACATGGAACGGAAAAACCCAGACCGTCTCCTTTGTCAATCCCGATACCTATGGCATCTCATCCAACCAGTCTCTGCCTCAGGGTACACGGATCAATGTGACCAAGCCGGACACCAGCCTGACAGTATATGCAACGATATCGGGAAAATACAGCGGAACCACTCAGGTAATAAATATCCCCTTCCCCTATTGGGAATTATCCTATACCATCGACCCCATGATCGGCCCTAAATCCGGACCTACAATAGTATCCATCGCAATAACCCCCACCTTGGGGCAGGGAACCTCGTATAGCGGAGTACAGGGATCATATGGCAGCGTGAGTTCGGAATTTTCCATTCAGGTCATGGATGCATCCGATCCCAACCGTATCGTCCGAAGCATTTCACCCCCCGGGGGGATCGATCCCGACCTCTGGGCAGGCATTACCCGGGCAACACCTGCGGTGACGACAGCCCCCAAATACGCAGAAGTGGTACCTACGGCCACGCTCAGCAATACCGACCCCCGCCCGTGGACGGAAAAATTCTTTGAAGGCCAGCGGGGATATTATTTTATCATCAATTCCCAGTACCTTAATTCCTATACGATTAGGATCCTTATCCCTACACGGTATATCGGGAAGTACTGATCTCGTTTTTCGGGAGCTGGTGAGATAAACCGGGGCGGGAACATCGGCACGGTTGATGAATCATGTGTACGGTTTTAGCATGACTGCCAAAAGCGTACGGATACCTTGCCGCACTAATATGACAAATCTAAAAGAATCCTGTGTTATAGGGAAAAACCGGCAAAAAGTAATTCTATAATTATCCGATACAATTAGTCGAGTTTTCTCTTTCCCATGGACTCGATGTACATGATCTCTTTTCCGATCTCGAGCTGGCCCTTTTTATCTGCAGGGATGGTGATCTCGAAGTTGGAATAATCCTTCATGTCCATGAGCTGTGCCATATCGCCGGCAATGGAGATAACCTGCCCGCTCTTGCGCTCGACCACAGGAATGTATGCCTTCGCGGATACGGGCTGGACGATCGAGCGCTTGACACCGTCAAAAATACCGACCGCATCAATCCGTGCCTTTGCTGCACCGTGTTTCCCGGGCTTTGAAGTGGCAAGGCCGACAACTTTGCATGGCTCATCTTCCACAACAATATAGCGTCCTTCTTTTATCTTTCCGATTTCTGTTTGTTCCTTCATTGTGATTCACAACCTAAAACGTAACCATATCTTAAGCGCAGAAGTAATTTATCTTTATTGCCGTACATAAATACAACGCTGACCGCATTTAGAGGTTTTTATCGCTATGGACTTCCTTCGTTCCTGCAATGAGATGGCCGCTCTCGTTCGTGAGAGTATCCGCCCACTGGTTGGATCACCGGAAGGTGGGCAGGTTATCCGCATGGGCGCCGATCGAACCCCCACCGAGAAGATCGATCAGGTCGCGGAAGACTGCGTGATCAAGTATGTCCAGGAGCATGATCTGTGCGCCCTTCTGATCAGCGAGGAAGCCGGTAAGGTTCCCGTGGATGGCGGGAAAGGGACGATATTTCTCGACCCGATTGACGGCACGTACAACGCTGTTGCGGGTATACCCTTCTATGCCCTCTCCCTTGCGTGGGCAACAGACGGGGTCGTGCAGCAGGCATTCGTGCAGGACCTGGCGACAAAGGAGACGTTCACGGCGGTCCAGGGTAAATTTGCGCACTGCAACGGGAAGCCGATCCATGTTTCATCCACATCAAGGCTGGACACCTCTGCCATGAGCGTGTACGGCCGGAAATTCGATCCCACCCGGATGATGCAGCTCGGCCACAAGATCCGGCGGTGGCGGCTCCTCGGTGCATCCGCACTTGAGCTCAGTTATATCGGGGCCGGGAGGATCGATGGGTTTGTCGACCTGCGGGGTACCCTGCGGGTCACAGATGCTGCGGCAGGGATGCTCATCTGTACTGAAGCAGGAGGGACGGTCTCCGACTTAAACGGCGATCCTCTTGACTTTCCCGAGGAAGTGACGGTCGGCCGGTGCATTATTGCCACGAATGGTGTGCTGCACCACAAGGTGATCGAGTATCTACGGTGATTTTACATGAAGTGCCTGCTTGTTTCCCGTATTGACCTGCCCGGTGCCCTTACCTGTGCGCGGCAGATGAAGAACGCGCTGGAAAAGAAAGGGGTAACCGTTCTCCTTGAGAAGGATACCGCCACCTGCCTTGGCGAACCCGGCTCTCCGTGCGGGAAAACGGATGCGGATATGGCGGTGGTGATCGGAGGGGACGGCACGATCCTACGCACCGTCCAGCAGATGCAGCGCCAGATCCCGATCATCGGGATCAACCATGGGGAGGTGGGGTTCCTTGCGGATCTCGAACCCGATGAAGCCTGGGATTTTATTAAAACATTGTCCCCGGGATTTGCTGTCGAGGAGCGGATGCGGCTTTCTCTCCTGCGGGATAACAAGCCTCTTGGCGATGCATTGAACGAGGCGCTCATCGTCACCACCCGCCCGGCAAAGATGCTGCGGTTCTCGATTGTCATCGACGGGAGGGTCACGGAGCAGTTCCGCTCCGATGGCCTGCTGGTCAGCACGCCGACCGGGTCGACCGCGTATGCGATGAGCGCCGGGGGCCCGATTGTAGACCCCCGGATACAGGGTTTCCTTGTTGTCCCGCTTGCGCCGTATATGCTCTCGTCCCGCCCCCACCTCATCAGCAGCAACCGCCGGCTTGAGATCCGGCTGGAGTGCTCAAAGCCTGCGAAACTGGTGATCGACGGGCAGAAGACCGTGGAGCTGGGGAGCTCGGCTTCCCTCGTAGTGCAGAAGGCAGAGCAGCCGGCGCTCTTTATCGACGCGCAGCGGAATTTCTTTGAAAAAGTGGATGACAAGCTTCGGAAACTCTAGCCCGCCTCCCATTGCACAGCAGAAAAGAACAAGCTTTTCTTGATGGGAGGCTCTATTCTTGTTGATAAGGTGGTACACGTGCAGGTCTCCATGAAACTTGAGATGAAGGATTCTCCCGGACAACTGGTTGCGGCCCTCAAACCGATCTCTGAAGTCGGGGGAAATATCATTGCGGTCCTCCACCACCGTGATCCGGATACCACCCACCACACGTTGAACGTGCAGATCGTGCTCGCGCTTCCCGAAGGGCGTCTCGACAGACTTGTGGCGCTCTTAAAGGAGCAGGGTGTCCACATCCAGCGGATCGGGAAGGAGCGCCTGCTCTATAAAAGGACGGTTATCCTGATCGGCCACCTCATGCACACCGACCTGTCCGACACGGTCGACCAGATTGATTCCACAGGGTTTGCCGAGGTCTGCGAGATCTCGATGAGCATGCCGGCGATAAACGAGCGCTCGACCTCCCGGGTCACGATCAAGGCGACCAACCGGGTGGACATGGATGCGGCGGTTGCCGTCCTGCGCCGGGTCGCGCAGCAGAAATCGCTGCTTTTGATCGAGCCGCTGGAGGAGATTGCATGAAGGCTGTACTTATCGGCCTCGGGTCGGTGGGACGCGGCGTCGCTGAGATGATCGCAACAAAGAATCCCGGTATTACTATCACGGGTATTGCGGATTCAAAGAGCGGGTGCATCTGTAATGAGGGCATCGACATTGCGGCAGTGCTCGAACACAAGCGCAGGACCGGGGCGTGCGGCGACCCGGCGATCTCCGCGATGGACGTGATCAAAAAAGCGGATTACGATGTCCTTATCGAGGTAACACCGACAAACGCGCTCACCGGCGAACCGGCACTCGGGTATATCAGGGCGGCACTTGCAAAAAAGAAGCACATTGTCACGTCCAACAAGGGGCCGATCGCCCTTGCGTACAAGGAGTTGTCAGCCCTTGCGAAAAAGAAGGGCGTGGCGCTCCGGTATGAGGCCACGGTCGGCGGTGCCATCCCGATTATGCACACGCTCGAAGACGGTCTTAACGGGAATGAGATCATCGCAATCTACGGTGTCCTCAATGGGACCTGCAACTATATCCTCACCCGGATGGCTGCTGAAGGGCTGACCTATGAGCAGGCACTCATGGAGGCGCGGGAGATGGGCTATGCCGAGGCGGATCCGACCTACGATGTCAAGGGGATTGATGCGGCGATCAAACTGGTGATCCTCGCGAACACGATTTGGGGCAACGGGACAAAACTTGCCGATGTTGATTTAACCGGCATCGATCTGCTCACGCCCGATGCCCTGCGTCTTGCCGAGGAGGGGGACTGTACCATCCGGCTGATCGCAGAGGCAATCCCAAAGAAAAAAATCCTGCGGGTTTCACCCCGGCTCATCGAGAAGAGCCACCCGCTTGTAGTCGAAGGCACGCTCAACGCCCTGACCATCGAGACCGATATGGCAAAGGAAATTACGCTTACAGGGCGGGGTGCAGGCTCGATCGAGACGGCGAGCGCCATCATCGGCGATATCCTGTATATCCGCGACCACTATGGCAAGCGTGCTTGAACACCGGCGGGAATACCTGCACCTGATACGCCAGTTCACGCAGGATGCCGGTTTTTTTACCGTGACCGATATCCAGAAGGCGGCCGGCATTCCGAGGAGCACAGCGCAGGACTGGGTAACCCGTCTTGTGCGGGAAGGCTGCGTTCTTGTAAAAAAAGAGAAATCCGGGAGAACGGCCGCCCGGTACGCGGCTATTTCCGCGATCCCCGAGAGCACCTGCCGGAGGATCTTTACCACAACGGACGGCGAGCATGTCGAGATCTTCCATGACTGCATGAGCGGCGCCTGTGCGGCGTTCTGCGGCTACCACCATGCCCGGGCAGGGGGCGTGCTCACCGATGTAAAACGTGACGGGACGCTCCTGCGCGAGTGTGCCCGTATCGGTGATGCCACGGTTTCCATCGGGCTTCCTCCGTTGTCTGCGGTCGGGATCTGCGGTGTCGGGCACTCTGGCGATCATATCGTCCAGCGGATCCGCTGCATCGGGGGCCCGGCATACTCGCTTACGGATATGATGTCGCGGGCGGAGGGTGTCACCCGCGTCGAACTGGTCCAGAAAGACGGTATTGTTGAGGGGAACGTCTGGACACAGGCGTATTCTCATTTCACAATTGGCGTTGACGATACCGATTCAAAAGATGGGGGGGCGACCTTTGCCCTTGCCCTTGCGCTGCTCACAAGGCTTACGGCGGGCCGGGTTGTGCTCCCTGTCAGCCACCATGTCGTGATGCTCAACGAAACCCTGCAGAACAAGACTGCCGGGAACTCGGCAAGTTACATCGAGGTGGCCGTCCTCCCGAACCGGATTGACCGGGTGATGGCCATAAGCCGCGAGTTTGTTGAAAGTGAAGCTCTTTCCCCGGAATGGGGCCTTGCATTCCGGAAAGGGATGACGATCCCTGCGGACCTGCGGGAGTACGGCAGGCTGGTGCGGGAAGAGGTAGTCGACCGTGCCGCAGCTGAAGTGGCAGCCCGGCAGTCTGGCACCTCCCTGTATGGGGGAAACGGGGTTATCGGGGCGCTTGGCGCTGTTGCACTGGCCCGGCTCCCGCACGAGGTCCAGATGGACCCGTCCCGGAAGATCGCGTGACACGAACTGTCCGCAGATCCCGAACCGGTATTATTTTCATGACACATATCGGCTAAGATCGGCCGGAATTTTCCCAGTCTATCGGGCCTTTGATCTCGCCCCATTTGTTCCCTTATTCTGCCATCGTTGTATACTGATGCTGGGAAAAAAACAATCCTGAAATGTGGTCATATCCTTTAATTCATTTAGCTAAAATAAAAATTTAAGTGGAGTTTTTCGCTATGCTCATACATAAATAAAAAAAAAACTGTACACCTCAATAATGACAAAGCAGATATGTTTGATAATTCTCGTGGTCATCACAATACTGATGCTCCTCGTGACGGGGTGTGTGACGCCCCCCAAGGGAACGACGACCTCTTCAACCTCAAGTGGTTACTATGCCACCGGGACGCACGCATCAGAAACAACTGCGCCCCCAGCCTATGTGACTGAAGTCACTCCTTACACGAAAAGCAGTCAAGATAATCAAACCCATACTTCAGACATTAATATGTATGCAACACCCACACCGTTTCCTCAGGATTTGTCCTGCCTTATCTACACCAACACGCAGTATTATTCTTATAATACCACCGCGGTCACCTTTGATCTCAAGAATCCTCCGATGTATATCAATTACACGGTCAAGCCATTCAACATCACCGTAAACAAAGTTGTTTCTTCGAAAGCTGCAAATCATCAATTGGGAGATGTGCAGACCATCACGTTTTCCGACTACGCACCATACTCGTGGTTTGACATCACGGTAAGGGACAAGAGTACTGGTGAGATCTATCTTCAGGATGGATTCGGGCAAGCCAAGGGATACGGGATCTATACGAATGCAACCCTGAAACCCATTCTTAAAACCGATGATCTCCAGATTGAAATGCGCGGAAACAATATCACCGCAACGACTGGTATCTGGGTAAAACCGGTGGGCAATTTCGAAGATCCACAGAATAAATCATTTGCCGAATGTAAATACTGGGGACAAATACAGAATTCCCTGCCGGTTGTGACGGCAACTACAACAACTACGTGGACTCCGGAAAACCAGGTGACGGAATAAACATTAAGGGGGGAATCTTTTTTTTACTGGTTGCAGATATACTGCAATTCTGCCACAAAATGCCGATCTTTTTTTTTACGGTGAGATATTTAAGCGATGAAAACGATGTAAATAGGGCAGGCGCAAACCAAACGCAAGTCCCGGTGGGGTAGTGGACATCCTAGAAGCCTGCGGAGCTTTTGACCCGGGTTCGAGTCCCGGCCGGGGCGTCTCGTGTTGGGATTACAGTCCCTAAAACATCTGTTAGTTTTATGTGTTTGGGCGCACAGACAACAGTCTCGCAGCCTATGAGTGACAGAAAAGCGCCTATGCGTCTTGACCGACCATTCCATCTCAACAAGGTGGAATATTCCGAACATTCGATAGAGCGGGGGCTTTCGGAAGGCGTCATAACCCAGGACGCATCGGGAAAAGAGTGGTTGCCGTCCTACTTGAACCGATTGAGATGGAGGATAAATAAAATTACTCCGGTGTTCTCTACCAACACTATTCCGGTAAATATACACATCATGGCAGAACTGTAATCCACATAGGATTTTTCTTCGTGGGTGATATTAAAACAACACATATCCGGCTTGTGTGTATGATAGTGGTAAAAAAATGAATATCGATCAGGATTAGGGGAGGACCGGCCCCAGGTGTTCTGGCATGCAGAGTTCTTCTGGTTCTAACGGAGAGTTAGTCCTCCCGATTAATGTCTTAAGTGTGGTATTTACGATTTGCCATGTGTTCTCGACCGGGCGCACCGATCCGCCATACTATTGATTCATTGCCGGGCAGATGGGGGAATCATCAATTTCCGCAGGGGGTGAAACATTCCTGCGTCCTGCTTGTCGTCACTCTTGTTACATTTAATTTCATCTTTGTGGTATAGAGCGCATAAACACGTTTGTGTTATATAGGATGGCATGCAGACATATTGACTGACCAGTCAATTTATACAAACAGGTGTGCTCATGCTCTACCGTACCATCCCAAAAACCGGAGACCGGCTCTCCATCCTCGGCTTCGGCTGCATGCGGCTCCCGGAAAAATCCGGTAAGATTGACGAGGAACGCGCCATCCGGCAGATCCGGCACGCGATCGATTCCGGTGTCAATTATTTCGACACGGCCCCGGCCTACCATTTCGGCAAAAGCGAACAGATCCTCGGACGTGCCCTTCTCGACGGTTACCGGGAAAAAGTGCGGATCGCAACCAAGCTCCCGCACTGGGAAGTCCGCACCGCGAGTGACATGGACCGGATCCTCTCCCGGCAGCTCGTGACCTTACAGACCGATCATATCGACTACTACCTGCTCCACAGCATGAGCAAGGAGAGCTGGGAGAAGATGGCAAAACTCGGCGTGCTCGCGTTTCTCGACCGCGCAAAAAGCGAGGGGAAGATCACAAACGCCGGGTTCTCGTTCCATGGCACCATCACGGCGTTCAAGGTGATTGTCGATGCGTACGACTGGCAGTTCTGCCAGATCCAGTACAATTTCCTTGACGAAAACAACCAGGCCGGGACCGAGGGGCTCCGGTATGCGGCAGGAAAAAATCTCGCCGTGATTATTATGGAACCGCTACGCGGCGGGAACCTTGCCGGGCCGGTGCCGGATGAGGTACAGAAAATCTGGGATGAGGCACCGGAGAAACGGTCAGCGGCCGAATGGGGGCTTTGCTGGGTCTGGGACCACCCGGAGGTGACCGTCGTCCTCTCGGGCATGAATGACGAGGCCCACATCGATGAGAACATCCGGGTCGCCGGCTCTGCACTCCCGCAGTCGCTTACTCCCGACGACCTTGCCCGAATCGGCCGGGTCAAAGAGACCTACCGGCGGCTCATGAAAGTCGGCTGCACCGGCTGCGGGTACTGCATGCCCTGCCCGGCCGGCGTCGATATCCCCGGCTGCTTCTCGCTCTACAACGCCCACCACCTCTTCCCGAAGGACCGGAGCGCAAAGTTCCACTATTTCGGGCGGCACGGGGGCCTCATTGGCGATGTTTCGTATGCCGGGCTCTGCCGGCAGTGTGGGAAGTGCGCGAAGGCCTGTCCCCAGCACCTGCCGATCCCGCAGCTCATGAAGGATGTGAAAGCCGATATGGAGGGCGGGATGCGTGTCGCCGTGCCGGCGCTCAAAGGAGGCCTGTGGTGCATGAACAAGGCATCAAAAATCCGCGCCTCCTTTTCAAGGGGGAAGTCCCATGACTGACGCGGCTTCTCCCCAAAATGCGCTCGTCCGCCCGATCCCGCTCGGCCACGCGAATGCGTTTCTTATCCGGGGCAGCCGGCCGATCCTTGTCGACACGGGCCTGCCAGGGAACGCCCCGAAGATCCTTGCCGCCCTGCAGGCAGAGGGGTACAAGCCCTGGGACCTTGCGCTCATCATCATCACGCACGTTCACACCGATCATTTCGGGAGCGCTGCCGCCCTGGCCGGGGCGACCGGCGCACCGGTGCTCGTCCATAGCAGCGAAGCTGATGCCCTTACCACGGGTGCGACTCTTCCGGCAGTGCCCGCGTCGCTTCTTGGCCGCATGCTCGCCCTCATGATCGGGAAGCACGCCCCGGCCCCGGGGCTCGCGATAAAACCGGTGATCCGGGTCGATGCCCCGTACCGGCTTGATGCGTTCGGGATCGATGGCATCGTGATTCCGACCCCGGGCCATACCCGGGGATCGCTCTCGGTACAGCTGGCAACCGGCGAGGTTATCATCGGCGACCTTGTGATGGGGATGTTCCCGGCACACAAACCCCGGCTTCCCCTCTTTGCTGAGGATATGGACGCGGCAAAAAAGAGCCTTCGCACGATCCTTGACGCCCGCCCGACAGTCATCTACACCGGTCACGGCGGGCCGTTTACCTGCGATCAACTGGAGGCCCTGCTGTGAGCAGCGTGGAGGCAACCGACAAGCGGGACGCGATCCTCAAAACCGCACTTGCACTCTTTACCGAGCGGGGGTTCTATGGTACTCCGACGGCGATGATCTCCCGGGAGGCGGGGGTCGCGACCGGTACGCTCTTTTTTTATTTCAAAACAAAAGAGGATCTGATTGACACCCTCTACCGGCAGATCAAGAGCCAGGCTGCCGCCGCGCTCCGCGAAGGGGTCGACCGGGAACCAACTGTGCAGGTAAAGATCCGTAAAGTCGGGGAAAATGCGCTCGCTTGGGCGACCACCCGCCCGGACGAGTTCCGGTTTATGGAACAGTTTGCCCATTCTCCCTTTGTCTCCACGACCGCCCATGAGGAGGGGATGTCGCACTTCCTCTTTTTAGAAGAACTGGTAAGAGACGGGGTGCGGGAAGGAACCCTCAGGGAGTGCGATACCGGGCTTCTCTGTTCGGTGCTCGCCTCGTCGCTCTCCGGGCTTACGGCCCGGATCATGGAATCCCCGGATCCCGGGCAGCGGGCACTCCTTGCCCGGCAGGGACTGTCATTTATCTGGAACGGCATCGCAGCGCACCCGGACGGGGAATCCTGCGGAGGAACACACAAAATAACGACGACAAAAAAAAGGAGCAGATGAATATGGAACAGGAAGTATCCGGGGGAAACAGATGACAAAAAACGTCATTGAGGCTGAAGCCCTCACAAAAGTGTATGGGGATCTGACGGCTGTCAACCACGTGAGCCTGTCGGTGGAAAAAGGGGCACTCTACGGCCTTTTAGGCCCGAACGGCTCCGGCAAGTCAACGATGATAAAGATGCTGACCGGCCAGATCCGGCCGACTGCCGGCTCGGCAACGGTGCTGGGGATCGATACCCAGAGCGATCCGGTCGGTGTCCGGGAGCGTGTCGGGATCATCCCCGAGCAGGAGACGCCCCCGAGTTTTCTAACGGCGACCGAGTACCTGCAGTTCGTGGGTGCAATACGGAAGGTCCCCGATATCGATGAAAAGGCCGTATGGTGGTTTGACTTCCTTGACTTTTCGGACAAGAAAGACGTGCTCTGCAAGGACCTCTCCCGGGGGACCCGCCAGAAACTGATGTTTGTGCAGGCATTCATCCACAAGCCCGGACTTGCCCTGATCGACGAACCGCTCATCAATTTCGACCCGATCATGCAGCATGTCGTCAAGGACTACCTCCGGGACTATGTGAAAGCCGGCAACACGATCTTCATCTCGACCCATATCCTCGAAATCGCCGAGGAGATCTGTTCGGGATTTGCGATCCTGCACAAGGGAAACCTCCTCCACACCGGGACCGTGGCCGACCTGACGGCAGACCACCGGCACCTTGACGAATTTTTCCTCTCGCTCGTGCAGAGGGTCCCCCATGCCTGAACTCTTTGTTGCGATGGTAAAGGAGGAGTGGCGGGTCCATTCGACGATGTTCGGGAGCCTCTCCTTTGCGCTTTTTCCGATCCTCATCTTCTGGATCGCGTTCATGGGCTCGTTTCTTCTGCCCCTCATGCGCCAGGCGCTGCCGGCCGGCGAACTCTCGCTCATCCTCCACGCAAACTACCTGATGCTCGGCTTTATGGTCGGGGCGTTCGGCCTCTTGGGGAGCGAGGTGATGAACCGGCGGTTCGGGCAGGCAAGCCTGCTCTCCTATTCCGCACGGAGCCTGCCGCTCTCCGAACGGTTCATCTTTGCAAACTTTGTCGTCAAGGACACGCTCTACTACTTTGTCCTCTGGGTCCTCCCCTTAGCGCTCGGGTTCCTGCTTGCCTCACCCTTTATCGGCGTCCCGGTTACCCTGCCGCTGCTCCTCGCCCTCACCCTCACGCTCTCGTTTATGTCCGGGCTCTGCGCCGTCTTTTTCCTCTCCTCGGTCTACTCGCGCTCAAAGCCGGCGCTCGCGGCAATTCTCGCCATACTTGCCGTAGCCGCGGGAGCGCTCTACCTTGTCACCGGGCAGAATCCGGCGGTCTACTATCCCCCGCTGAACCTCTTTCTGGCGTTCTCGTGGACCGGCCTTCTCATCTCCCTTGCCGCGATCGTTTGCCTCTTTGTTGTCTCGATCTGGCTCTTCTCTCCCGAGACGGTCGGCGTGGCAAAACATCACAAAAGCATGCTCGTGCCGCTCACCGGAAAACTTTCCGTCTTTCCTTACCCGCCCCTTGCGGCAAAGGATCTCATCGATATGTACCGGAGCGGGGGCATGGTCGGCCAGACCCTCTTCTCGTTTCTGATCCCGCTTGTCGTGATCTGGTTCTTCCTCTCCCTCCTCTCGGGCTACCTGCCCGCCTACGGGGTACTCATCGAATTTGCGCTCGTGACCGGCGTCATTGCCTCGACCATGTACACGTGGATTACGATGTTTGACACGTTCGGGGCCTACGCGTGCCTCCCGGTCAGTGTCAGGACGCTCATCAAAAGCAAGATCACCACGTTTTCTGTCCTCCAGATTATTCCTGCGCTCTTCATCGCGGCGGTTTCCATCCTCTCCGGCCAGGCGCTCTACCTGGTCCCGGCGGTCGTGCTCTGCCTCTCGCTCTCGTTCTACAGCCTCGGGATCACGGTCTGGCTGACCGGCCTTTCGCCGAGCGTGCTTGTCTATGATGTCAAAGTGATGGTCACGTACCTTGCCCTGACCGGGGCCGCCCTCCTCGTCCTCTCCGCGGTCGCGTTTGCCGTACCGTTTGCTGCCCTCGGGGCCGTCCTCCTCCTTATTCCTGCTGTGTTTTTTGCCCGGCTCGGCTTTGCAAAGTGGGAGGCCCGCGAGCAGCCGGGATTCTGATACCTCTTTTGCCGGCAGCAGAAATGTTTTCGCAGGTGAAGGGGAATCTTAGTATCATCTGTCGATAGACACCAGTATAATGACGTTTCCCACGACCCTGCCTCGGACCGAGCGTATCCTGTTTTGCCTTGCTCTTGTGGTAATTATTATCATTTGCATGGGGGTCGGGAAATTGTTTGGCAAGAGCGGGACCGGGCCGGATCCGGGGCCGGTTAAGGAGATCTAAATCCAATCGGGAACTGGAAAAAGGCCGGGCACATGGGGAGTACCCCCTTCCTTTACTAAAAGAACTGAAAAAAAAAATCTGAACGTATTAAAAGAGAGCCTAAGGCGAGATTCGAACTCGCGACTTCCTCCTTACCAAGGAGGTACTCTACCGGGCTGAGTCACTTAGGCACTTGTTGTTCTTGCATACAGATCTACACATGTGAAGAAGCGGTCGGTTTGCGTTTATCCTTATCAAGGAAGTACACTACCGGCTGAGCCACACAGGCAGATTGCCTAGATACATTGTAGGTTTACCTTATAAAATATTGCGGAAATCTTCGGTTTTTCCCTCCAAAGCGCCGCCCGTTCCGGTTCACTGGCAAGAGCATGGCGCCGGTTACAACAGTTTCTCAGGTGTATGCACGCCTCAACCGCCTCGTCGAACTCTGCCACCTCAATCATGGGAAGCCGCCGCTTTTCCTGACCGTTTCCATCACCGGCCCAAAATCGATCGTGCCCTTTCCTACCGCCAAATGGGAGTCCTCGCTCGTGTTGTTGTCGTGCAGGTGGTAGTGCTGCGTTGGGTTGCCGGAAACAGACCTCCTCATTGGTAAGGATATATTCGGTCCGTAGAAAAAGAAAGAGATTTAATCTTATTGTTTTATCCGGACTTCGAGCTGCGGGAACGGGATATCGATACCTTCCGCCGCGAACCGTGCAGCGATCCGGACATTAATGGCATCCTTTACCTCGTCCGGGACATTATAGGCTCTCGCCCAGATATAGATGACAAACTTCAGGCTCGAATCCCCAAATTCCTGAAAGAAAACCTTGGGTGCCAGATCATCAGCAAAATACTCTGTGTTCTTAATCGCATCCTCTGCAACTTCGAATAGTATCTCTTTTACCCGGACAATATCGCTCCCGTACGCGGCGGTGATCGGAATTGTATACCGTATTTTCGGGTCGGGAGCGGAAAAATTGACGACACTGTTGGAGGTGATCTTATTGTTGGGGATGGTGACAATCCTCCCGTCGACAGTCTTGATCCGTGTACTCCGCGTGCCGATAACCAGCACATCACCATAAAAAGTGTCAAACTGGATACGATCTCCGATCTTAAAGGGTTTGTCGACCGTTATGATCGCGCCGCCAAAAAAGTTTGAGATCAAATCCTGGGCAGCGAGCGCAAAGGCCAAACCCGCGATACCCGCGCCGGCAAGAAATGGTGTGATATTGATCTCAAGGTTGACAAGGATCAACATGATCCCGGCAAACCAGACTACATAGCGTACCGCCAGTTCGAGAAGATCGACGATACGGTCGTCCGTGTCGCCTTCCGTCTTCGCGGCAAGGGCATGACCGTAAATATGGATAATATCGTGGAGGAGCGACGATATAATCCACGTCCCAATTAGGATATAGATCGAGTTGAGCACCTTATCCGAGAGAAGCCACGCATACTGTTCCGGGATTATGTCAAAGTATTTAAGGGCGATATAGACCGAGATCGCGATAATACCAACCTGAACCGGCGTACCGATCGCGGCGACAATGATATCATCCCATTGTGTCTCGGTGGTTTCAGCATATTTCTGCAGCCACCGTACAATGAAACGTGCAATTCCCGCCACGACGAGACCGGCAACGATGGTCAGAATGGCAAAGAGCAGGTTATCATCCATATACGTACCCTTATGTCACAGGGCAGTAAATAAATGTAAGATACCATGGCAACGGGAAACGAGATTGCAGAGACACTTCGTGGGCTGGTGGACCGGGATATGACTTTTATGCACATCTGCGGGACTCATGAAGCGGCAATTGCCCGCACGGGCCTGCGGAGCATCCTGCCCCCACAGCTCAAAATCGTCATGGGCCCCGGCTGCCCGGTCTGCATCACACCGCAGGGCGAGATCGATGCGGCACTCGAACTTGTTGAAAAGGACTGCATCATCGCAACATACGGCGACCTCCTGCGGGTGCCTGGCTCGAAAGGCTCATTAGAGTCTTGCGGCGGTGACGTGCGGATCGTTCAGGGCGTCCACAAGGCAGTCGAGATCGCAGAGAAGACCGACAAGGAAGTCGTCTTTATATCAGTCGGTTTTGAGACCACCGCTCCGACCGTTGCAGCAGCAATCCTCTCACATCCGCCTAGGAACTTCTCCATCCTCTCCTGCCACCGCGTCGTCCCCCCCGCAATGAAGTGGCTGCTTGAGCAGGGCGAGGCGAACCTTGACGGGTTTGTTCTTCCCGGACATGTCTGTGCAATTATGGGATATGAAGAGTACGAGCAGTTTGCCGTGCCGCAGGTTGTCGCCGGCTTTGAGGCCGAGGATATTCTGCTTGCCCTTGTGATGCTTGTTGAACAGATCCGAGAAGGAAAGCACCGCGTGGATAATGCCTATCCACGAGTAGTAACCCGGGAAGGAAACGTCAAGGCAAAGAAGATCATGTACGAGGTCTTCGAGCCCTGCGATGTGGAATGGCGGGGCTTCCCGGTCATCCCGCAGTCAGGCCTCCGGCTGAAAAAGGAATTCGAGCAGTACGACGCCCAGAAGAAGTTCGGCCTTGTCTATAAGAAGGTGAGCAAGCACTCGGCATGCATCTGCGACAAGGTGCTGCGCGGGATTGCCCAGCCGACAGACTGCAAGCTTTTCGGAAAAGTCTGCACGCCCCGGACTCCTGTCGGGCCCTGCATGGTCAGCCACGAAGGGGCCTGCAAGATCTGGCATCTGTATCACGTAAAAAACCTGTAAGCCCTTCGGCTATCCTTCTCTTTTATATGGATACACACAAGATTAAGTAAGGTAAAATCTGCCTCGGTAGGGTAGTGGACATCCTAGAAGCCTCCGGAGCTTTTGACCCGGGTTCAAATCCCGGCCGAGGCGCTCCGTTTTTCTGATTTTGTTTTCCTGACAGCAACGCGGATGATCATCCGGGATGTCAGGGTTCCATAGGTATCGCACACGCCAAAAAAGGGATGTTTTAAAAGATCAGTCCCGATGCGAAGATCGCAACGACAAAAAATACCGAGACCGTGACGACAAGGCTGCCCATCATCGCGTAATCCCCGGTGCAGAACTTTCGCTCGCGCACATGAGTCCTTATTCCCGTGCGGTATCCCCGCATATCGATGGTGAGGCCGAGAACGTTTGAGCGCAGGAGCGCGTTTGAGACAAGCGGAACGACGATGGGTGCAACACCCCGGATTTTCCCGAGCATCCCGGTCCCCGGGTTGTAGCCCCGGGCAAGCTGCGCTTCATGGATCCGCTGGCCCTCGATCTGGAGGGTCGGGATGAACCGGAGTGCGATGATAAACATCAGGATATAATCGATGGGCATGTGCAGTTTTTCCATCGCGTGAACAAGATCACGGGGCTGGGTTGAGATAAGGAAGAGCTGGAACGCGAAGATCAGCACCATGAACCGGAGCGCAAGGACGAGACCGATCCCGATTGCCCCGTCGGTTATGGCAATGGAACCGCCGATCACCGGCACCCCCTGCGGGATCAGGTAACCGAGCGTGGCGCCGTTTGGCATCGTGAGCACCGTGATGATGATAAAAACGACGCTCATTATAAGGACCAGTTTGAGCTGCTGGATCACCTCACGGTGGAGGTGGCTGATGTACGCAAGGGAGAGAAGGGCGACAACCATGAGGATGAGGAACGGGATGCTCGTTATAAAAACGCACATAACGCTTATGACAATAATAAAGAGGATCTTCGAAAATGGGTGGAGCCGATGGAAGAAGCCGTCCTTGTGAACATATTGCAGGATCTCGGACATTATTCCACCGGCACCCGTGTATCCGAGCTGACCCGGCCCTGGTCCATAGTGATCATGCGGTCTGCGCAGTACTGTGCGATATCCCGGTTATGGGTGATGACGATAACCGTGTGCCCGTTCTGCTGGAGTTTCTTTAGGATCTCCATGACAAGGCGCGCCTCGTCACCGTCAAGACCGGTCGTAGGCTCATCAAGGACAATGATTGCCGGCTGCATGGCGACCACACAGGCGATAGCAAGCCTCTGGCGTTCGCCCCGGGATAACCAGCGGGGGTAGAGTGTCTTTGTGTGCAGGAGCCCGACTTCACCCAGCGCCGCATCGATCACGACATCTTTATTCTTGATCCCGAGATTCTCAAGCCCGAATGCGATCTCGTCTTTTACCGTGTCGGCAAAGAACATGTGATCCGGGTTCTGGAAGACGAGACCTACGTGACGGGCCAGTTCTGCAATTGTGCAGTCCCGGGTGTTTTTGCCCCGTATTTCGACATCTCCTGCAGTAGGGGTGAGGAGCCGGTTAAACTGCTTGACAAGCGTTGTCTTGCCGGAACCGTTTTCTCCGACAATTGCGACAAATTCGCCGGCATTGATCCCAATGCTGACATTATGCAGGGCCGGGACTTCATCGTAGGAATAAGAAAGGTTCCTGACTGCAATGGCCGGGGTAGATGTGGGAAGAGCCGGGGCAGCCCCGGTCCTGATGCCGGTGAAATCCGGGATGACAATCCTTTTGATCCGCTCGTCATCGAGAATTTCTCCCGGTGCGCCGATAGCCGAGATCGCGCCGTGTTCCATCACGACAAGAGTATCGACCATGTCCCGGAAATGCGCGTACTTGTGCTCGACAAGGAGGATTGTCTTACCCTGCCGCTTGAGATTGGACAAAATCTCCACGATCCGCCGGGTTGCGTGTTCGTCCAATTCGGAGGTTGGCTCGTCAAGAATCAGGATATCGTTGCCGAGTGCGAGCGTTGCGGCGAGGGCGACACGCTGTTTCTGGCCCCCGGATAGATTATGGGGGGAACGGTCTTTTATCGCTGAAAGATACGTGACTTCCATGATCGAGGCGAGGCGCCGCTCAATCTCTTCAGGAGCAAGGCCACGGTACTCAAGTGCGGAAAGGATCTCTTCCTCAACAGTGGTAAAGATCATCTGTGCCTCGGCATCGTCAAAGACAATCCCGATATTTTTGGCAATCTCGGAAAGCCCGGTATATGCGGAAACGTCCCGGCCGTTGATGGTCACGAATCCCGCTTTTTTTCCGCCATACTCGTGGAAAAGAATACCGCACGCGGCAAGGCAGAGTGTGGTCTTCCCGGCACCGGAAGGGCCGGTCACCATGATACAGCGGCCCGGTTCCAGCACGAGAGAGAGACGGTGCAACGCTTCCTGCACCGTATGAGGATATGTATAACTTACGTCTTTGAGCTTGATCATTCCTGTCCTCTCACGAGCACCCTGCTTGAGGGGAGGTAGAGGATCTGAACAATGATTGCATTAAATACGGCAGTTATGACCACGATTGGGACAAAGACAATCACAAAGTTCCCGAGGTTGCCGTTGTATTTGGCAAGGATGGTCGCACCAACACAGAGAATCGCGATCGCGGCAAACGAGAATCCGCTCACCAGTGTTGCAATAAACGTTGTGACAGTAGGAGCAAGTTTTGTCCGGGATGCGAGAAGCGCATAGAGCCCAAAGCAGACCAGAGCACCCAGCGGTTCGCTGATAAGGTTTGCCGGAGGAAACATCGAACTCGATATCAGCATCGACAGGAGACCGGCAACGATACCGATCCCAAGTGCCTCGTAGACTTTGGGATGGATCAGGATGATCGCAAGGCAGTAGAACGCAATGATCATGTTGGGCGTGAGCGGCGTATGGAGCATCGCAAGGAAATACCGCAGGATCGCACCGACAGCAAGAAGAATTCCAACTATGGCAATATCTTTTGACTTCATGACAATATCACACCAGTAATCTGTATCAGGTATCCGGAAGAGCACATAATCGTGCTGTCAACCTCGCCTTTGAGGCGATTGGTTATACCTTAATGTATAATTCTGTTCATTAATGTATTAAAATGTAACTTTACCGGCATATGTGCAGTCGTTATTATTGCCATCCCGTTCCTTGGAGAAAAACAAGTCTTACCGGGGCAAGGTTCATTACCTTTTACTGCGCTCTTCTCGTACAAGGTGAGGGATTTGAAGGTTACTGCCGGCAGCGATGAGATCTACCGGGATTCCCTCGCACTCCATGCACTACATCACGGGAAACTGGAGATCCGTTCCAAAGTCCCGCTCAGGAACCGGTACGACCTGTCCCGGGCCTACACCCCAGGCGTAGCCGAAGTCTGTCGAAGGATTGTCAAGGACCGAAACCTAGCGTACCGCTACACCCTCAAGGCGAATACCATTGCGATCGTGACCGACGGCTCGGCAGTCCTTGGCCTCGGGAATATCGGCGGG
>NZ_PMZU01000021.1:0-2779 GCF_003170075.1 Methanoregula sp. | reverse complement strand
TTTGTTGACCAGGTAAAAAATATTGCACCGGTCTTCGGGGGGATAAATCTTGAAGACATCGCAGCCCCGAAATGTTTTGAAGTCGAGGACGCCCTTCAGGATATCGGGATACCGGTCATGCATGATGACCAGCACGGCACCGCGGTAATCGTGCTCGCGGGGCTCCTGAATGCCTGTCGGGTGACCGGACGGAAATTCGAGGACCTCAATATTGTTGTCTGCGGTGCCGGAGCAGCAGGCTATTCCATCACCCGGCTCCTCAAATGTATCGGGTACGACCCGCTCGTCTGCACGATGGTCCATGAGATCACGGTCTGCGACACCCGGGGGATTATCCACCGCCGGCGCGAAGGACTCTACCAGAACAAGTACAAGTTCATCTTGAGCGAGGAGACCAACCACGCGGGCCGGACCGGCTCGCTCTCCGATGCAATGGACGGGGCGGATGTTGTTGTTGGCGTCTCGGCACCCGGCATTATCACGCAGGACATGATCCGGTCGATGAACAAGAACCCCATCGTCTTTGCCATGGCAAACCCCGTGCCGGAGATCTGGCCGGACGCGGCAACAGAGGCAGGGGCCGCAGTGGTCGGTACCGGGAGAAGTGATTTTCCGAACCAGATCAACAACGTGCTCGCATTTCCGGGTATATTCCGGGGGGCGCTTGATGCCTGCGCTACCCGCATCTCAGACGAGATGAAGATCGCCGCCGCCCATGCGATCGCCGGGTGTGTCCGGAAACCTCACCGGAGACATATCCTGCCCAGTATCCTTAACAAGGATGTGACCCGGGCCGTGGCCCGGGCCGTAGCAGAGGCGGCAGCATCCTCCGGGTGCAGGAGAACAATCTGATGTGTTTACAGGCGCCCATTCATCCCCAGTACCCCGCTTATTCTGTAACCGATCGACGCGAGATTTCGTGAAACACTTTTTGTGCAGGAAACGTTTTCAACTGCATTTCGGGAATTCCGGGGAAAAGCGCAGAATACACTGTTTGAAAAAATTTAATAGTAATGTTTGATAATTGTAATAATCAGTTAAATTGAGTGTGATGTTTCAATGGCGTTTGCAGTGCATGTCAACATAAACCGGTGCACCGGGTGCGGCAATTGCGTGAGTGCCTGCCCGGTCAATGCTCTCGAGCTCTATACAATTGACCCGGCAACGAAGGACAAGATCTATACGGTCAGGGACGGAAAATCGATAAGCCTTGACGTCAAGTCAGAACTCTGTGCCGGATGCGGTGTCTGTGTCCGCGCTTGCCCGTACCAGGTAATCACCCTCTCCGGACGCGGAGAGACGGCAATGCTTGCAAATATCTAACTACCTGTGATAGACTATCCGCAGGTCCCATAGCAGTAAACCGGGCCGGTAATTAACCGGACTCTCTTTCTCCAATCCCGTTAACGAGGTATCTGGTTTAGACAGGTACACAGTAAAAGGAACGCATTTAGTCACATTGATTATATGACTTGCCCATATTCACATTCAGGGATAAACGATCCATGACATCACATTTTCTCCTTTTAAGCAATGCCCTGACCCTGGAGCGGCTGTCATGGACTGAAGAAGTACTTAAATATTATTTTATCCAGTTCATGCCCGAGGCACTTCGCCGGCCCGTGCCGGAAAAAAATCCGGCCTTCCTTCTCTTTCTCACCGGGGATGCCCTCTACAGCCTCTTTGGCAGGGAAACCAGTCAGATCTGGGATATTATCCTTTCCCTTCCTTCCCTGAAGGTCATTTGTGACCAGCAGGATCTTGACCTTCGCGGACTTTCCATCGACTCCTTGAAAGTGAAGTTTTCCGGTCTTGTCAGCAGCCGGCAATCGGTTCCTGAAGGGTCACAACCATCATTCTGGGGTGAGGTGGTGGATGCCACCCGGGCTCAGGCTCCAGAGGAGACAACAATAGGGTACCTCCAGGTACAGTCACCTTATATGCATCGCGCGGCCCTGTACGCACTCCTCTGCCTGGAAGCGGCACTTGATCGGGACTGCAATCCGGAACTTTATGCGTTCCTTGATGGGATACACATCGGACATGCAAACCAGCACCCGACAGCCTTCAGGAATCTGGGTGAGGGTTTCTCTGATCTCACCAGTCACGCCTCGCAACACCAGCGACACTACCTCCTTCTTGGGTCGGCACCGTGTGCAACGGAACGGGGGTACGGCATGTGGGACGACGGGAAAGGACTTGTCATCTCTTCCTGTACGATCAAGCCCCTGAAACTGAGGAGCCTGACCGGAATGGTTGAACGGTTCACGAAAGACCACAGTATTCTCGGGACAAACTCGGGATCCATCCAGCTCCGATTGGATCATCCCGGGATAGTGGACGGGCTGCCCGTTAAAGATCACGCCCCGCCATCACTGGTGATCCTAATCACCGGCAGTCCCTATACAACCGAGATGACCATGGGGGCCCTTTCCTTTGCTATCGCATCCGCCCACCAGGGAATCGGAACGCGTGTGGTGTTTATAGAAGACGGGGTCTATGCCCTGTCAGGGGAACAGAAAATTGATGCGGCCGAACAGTTTTTCTCTCTTCAGGATATGATCAACTCCGCTTCACGGAACGACAGGCTTGAGTTTTTTGCCCATCAGCCTTCTCTCCATCAGCGGGGACTGGTCAAGAACAAAAAGTTTAACGCTGTGCTTGATATCAACAATCACGATCTGGGAAAACTTTTGTTCGAGTCACCTCAGGGTGTACGTTGCCGGTACCAGAGGCTGCTGTTTTTTTAAAACCAGTATGTTTTCATCCGATCCTAACG
>NZ_PMZU01000043.1 GCF_003170075.1 Methanoregula sp. | reverse complement strand
GACCCGATCACCGGGGACACCCAGCCTGAATACAAATCGCAGGGTACAGAAGGCCACGGTCTTCCGTTCGTCTCGTTTGTAGGCGGTGTTGTCGGTGGTGTTCTCGGCGGGGCTGGCGGAACGCTCATCTATATCGCGCTTCTCGACCTCTACAAGGCAACACTCCCAACCGTCATGGGTGCATCCGCAGCTCAGGTCCTCCCGATCGCAATCTCCGTTGCAGGAATCTTTGCCATCGGTATGTTCCTTGTGAACTCGGTGCTGACTGCTTACAACATCACAGGAACAATCGAGGGCCCGCACGACCCCAAGTTCAAGCGCTGGCCACGGGCAGTCGTTGCATCCGCGGTCGCATCGGCTCTCTGCGGTCTTGTGGCGATCCTGATCGTCACGATCTGAGGTGTTGAAATGTCCATTAAAGTTGAAGTAATCGAAGGAGGCATCCCGCACCCGAAGATCATGGTGGCAGGACTCGTCTGCACGATCGTGTGCCTGTACCTCTCCTATCTCAATGTATACACCAACACCGCGTACTTCTCGTTCTTCGGCGGACTCGCTGTAGTTGCAGCCCTCATCTGGGGAAGCAACACCATCAAGGTGCTCTGCAGTTACGGTATCGGTACCGGTGTACCTTCAGCAGGTATGATCGCATTCGGTTCCGGTGTCATCGCGATGCTCCTTGCAACCAAGTTCGGCATTGCAGCACCTATCGTTGCGCTCGTCCTTGCAGCCGTCATCGGGCTCATCCTGGGATATCTCGCAAACGACGTCCTCAACATGAAGATCCCGGTAATGATCCAGTCACTTACTGAACTCGCCGTTGTCGGGGCACTTACCCTGATGGGCTTTGCTGTCCTTATCACCGGCAGCTTTACGTTCACCGGCCTCACCAGCGGAACGGTGACGCTGTTTGGTGCGCTCACCATGCCCAGTTACCAGGTTTCATTCATCGGCGGCGGACTTACGGCCGTTGCTTTCCTGCTCGGTGCAATCGCAGTCCAGCACCCGTTCAACGCGTGCCTGGGACCCGGCTGGAAACAGGACCGGATGCTCATGCTCACCGCAGAGTGCGGATTTTTGAGCATGATCGTGGCAGCCATCATGTCGTTTGCCCTCATCAGCGCCGGAGCAGCCCTCATCTCGCTCATCATCGCACTGGTCGGATGGGGATACACCTACTGCGAGTACATCGGACTCTCGAAGCGTGACGCGGCAGCATGGCTCGACACTAAACCAATTCCTGAGATGGAGGGACACTAAAATGGCATACGTTCTGGTGCTCCCGGAGTACGGGCTCGTAGCCGATCCCCTCGTCGGGATCATAACTACTGCCGGTGAATCGTTCTCTCCGGTGATTGACAGGGTTACAACCCTCGAAGCCTCGGCAGACGATCTGGTCAACATGCTTTCTGGCGAAGGGATCTATCTTGCATCCTTCCCGAACCGTGAGAAGTCGCTCAAGATTGCCGGTAGTATCAACTCGTTCTGGTATGGACTTGCGATTGGATTACTCATTGCAGGAGTCATTGCATTCCAGTTGATCAAGGTGAGATGATATGGCAGACAAGAAATCACCAGCAAGTGGCTGGCCGCTCGTCAAGGGCGACTTCCACTCCGGTGACGCAAACAGCTGTGTTGCTGTCGTCACCTTCGGATCTCACCTCGACGAAGAAGGTATCTGTGCTGCAGGCGCTGCGATGTGCGGGTCCTGTAAGACCGAGAACCTCGGTCTTGAGAAGGTCATCGCCAATTACATCGCGAACCCCAACATCCGGTTCATGCTCTGCTGCGGTACCGAGGTCAAGGGCCACCTCGCCGGTCAGACTATGATCGCTCTCCATAAAGGTGGTGTCAAAGACGGCAGGGTCGTCGGCGCTGAAGGTGCTATCCCCTTCATTGAGAATCTCAATGACGCGGCGATCAAGCGCTTCCAGGAGCAGATCGAAGTCGTCAACATCATGGAGAGTGAGGATCTCGCCGCCATCAAGGCCAAGATGAATGAACTCAAGGCCAGAGACCCCGGCGCATTCGCGGCTGACGCTATCGTCGTCGAGGTCAAAGAAGCTGCAGGTGGCGCTGAGGAGGCAGGTGGCGTAGTTGCCCCAATCTCCGGCGAGATTGCGATCATCACTGCCCGTATGAAGGTCATCGAGAAGATGGTGACGGATATCGGATACCGGGACAAGTTTGCTTCCGGTGTCTACGCAGGCAAGATCGAGGGTCTGATGATCGGTCTGATCGTCTCGTTCGCCCTGCTCGGATTCATGTGGATGGGGTGAAGTGAGATGGCAGAAGAAGAAGCAAAAGTTGCTGCAGGACCAGTCAGGATGGTTGCAATCGACAATATGGTTGAGAACATCCGCTACAAATCGCAGATTCTGGCACGCACCAACAAGATGGACTCATCAGTCACCGCAACCGGTGTCATCGGGTTCGTTTTGGGATTGCTCTGTGCTATGATCCTGATTGTGGTGCCGGCATTACTGATATGAGGTGAAGACAAATGGCAGACAAGAAATCACCAGCAAGTGGCTGGCCGCTCGTCAAGGGCGACTTCCACTCCGGTGACGCAAACAGCTGTGTTGCTGTCGTCACCTTCGGATCTCACCTCGACGAAGAAGGTATCTGTGCTGCAGGCGCTGCGATGTGCGGGTCCTGTAAGACCGAGAACCTCGGTCTTGAGAAGGTCATCGCCAATTACATCGCGAACCCCAACATCCGGTTCATGCTCTGCTGCGGTACCGAGGTCAAGGGCCACCTCGCCGGTCAGACTATGATCGCCCTCCATAAAGGTGGTGTCAAAGATGGCAGGGTCGTCGGCGCTGAAGGTGCTATCCCCTTCATCGAGAATCTCAATGATGCGGCGATCAAGCGCTTCCAGGAGCAGATCGAAGTCGTCAACATCATGGAAAGTGAGGATCTGAACGCCATCAAGGCCAAGATGAATGAACTCAAGGCCAGAGACCCCGGCGCATTCGCGGCTGACGCTATCGTCGTCGAGGTCAAAGAAGCTGCAGGTGGCGCTGAAGTCGCTGCTGCAGGAGCAAATCCCCAGTTCCTCGAAATCGAGAAGAGACTCGACAAGATCGAGAAGAAAATCGAGTTCGCGGATGCTGAAGTGGCACAGCGTGTTGGGAGAAAGATCGGGAGAGATATCGGCATACTGTACGGCCTCGTTGCAGGATTAATCGTATTTGTCATGCTGCTGTTCATGCTCCAGAAATTGATGGCATTGGTGTAATGGAGGTGTAAAAAAATGTTCAAATTCGAAAAAGAACAGAAGGTCTGGGACTTCAACGGCACTAAACTCGGTGGACAACCCGGGGAGTACCCGACCGTTCTTGCAGCCTCAATCTTCTACAACAAGCATGAGGCTGTGCTGGACGACAAGACAGGAAAGATTAACAAGCCAATGGCTGAAGCACTCTGGAACCGCTGTCAGACACTCTCTGACGCGACCGGTATTCCGCATATGATCCAGATCCTTGCTGAATACCCGGAGGCGTTCGAAAGCTACATCAGCTGGTTCGACAGTATCGACAACAAGACTGCATTCCTGATGGACTCTTCAGTACCAAAGGCACTGGCTCATGCATGCAAGTACGTGACTGATGTCGGGCTCGCACACCGTGCGATCTACAACTCGATCAACGGTTCTATTGCTCAGGAGAACATTGATGCGTTGAAGAACAGTGACGTGGATGCTGCGATTGTCCTCGCATTCAACCCGGCAGACCCGTCAGTTGCCGGCAGGGAGAAAGTGCTCACCGAAGGCGGCGTCGCAGGTCAGAAGATGGGCATGATCCCAATCTCAGAAGAGTGCGGAATCACCCGCCCGATCCTTGATACGGCAGCAACCCCTCTCGGTCTTGGTTCTGGTAGTGCATACCGTGAGATTCTTGCCTGTAAGGCAATCCACGGTTTCCCGACCGGTGGTGCATACCACAACATGACCGTTGCCTGGACATGGCTCCGCCGCTGGAAGGGTACACACAAAACCCCGTCATTATTGGCAGAGGGTTACAAGGGCAACGATGTGCTGCTCGAGCAGATGTCCAAACACTACCTTGGCGGTATCGAGGGCATCAAGCAGGCTGCATGGTCTGCTCCAGATATCGGCTGCAACATGATCGCAAGCACGCTCGGTGCTAACCTGATTATGTACGGTCCAATCGAGAACGTCGAAGCAATGATCACGGCACAGGCATACACGGATATCGCTGTCCTCGAGGCAATGCGCCCCTTGGGTATCGATGTCAAGGCTGAAAACCACCCAATCTTTAAACTCATCTAATTTTTTTTTTGGTGCCGCAGGGCATATTTAAAAAAGAGAAAATTTTCCCTGTAAAGGATGTTAGTTCCCATTATCCCGTGGTGCCGACTCCATTATGTGTCGAAAACGTGCCGACAGCTCTCCTCTGAATCTGCACTGCGCCCCAGCCGGCGCTGGGCTTCGGCCCAGGCCAGGTGATGCGCCACCTCATGCATCGCCGTCAAGTCCATATCCCATCATCCATTGATCCGCACCAGCTGATATAAAACCCGCGTATGAAAAAAGGTGGTTTTGAGAGGGGGGGAGCCATTACCGGCGAGTCGTCCGGTACAGGAGCAGACCGGTGCCACCCAGCACCGCAATAATGGCGGTGATGGGCTGCGCTGCGGCCCGCGTAGTGGTTTTCGCGGCTGCACGGGTGGAAACAACAGGCACCGGTGTGGTCGGCTCCCGGGCGGGGGTAGATGGGAACGTCGGGGTCGTGATCACCGCGGATTGCATCGTGGTCGTGGTCTCTGTCAGGGTGGAGATATGCTCTTCGGGATGCAATGTGTAGGACGTGCTGCTGCTTCCGGTGCGGGTACCGGGGTCCTTCAGGTACACCGAGAGCGTCTTGTAGCTGTCGCTGCCGCCCAGATGCGAGTAATCGACGGGTTCCATGGTCACGTAGACGAGATAGGTTCCCGGATCGATCTTGTTCCAGATCCTTGAACTATCCCATTTCATCGCCCACTGCTGGCTGCTGTCGAGGTCGACGATGGTGAACTCTCCTTGGTCGGCACGCTGGGTCACATCGGTGAGTGTCACGCCGTCTGCGGGAAGACCCGGGCCGGTCATAAACAGGTAGACCTCCGTACCCCGGTAAGAATAGCCGTGCAGGTCGATGACATCACCGAGATAGCCGGCATAGTATTCATCGGCCGCACAGACACCAGCCACCAGCAGGCAGGACACCATACAGAGCAACACGATCGCGGCGGCTCCAAGACGGTACGAGAACAACGAGTGAATCTGGGTCATTACAGGATATAAACTGCCAAGAAGTATATTTGTTGCCAGGCCGACAGGGAATCATCTCTGTAAACATTTACGACGAGAGCTGCCTGGAAAAAAAAGAGCGGGGGTATCAGGAACGTGCCTGAACGGTCAGTACAAGCGATAGATGTAAAACCCGTCCTGTACATGCTCGAGCTGGTCGTAGTCGGCGAGCAGGTTCTTCTGGTTGCCGAAGGAGATGCGGAGAGAGGTTTTGTCCACGCCAAGGAACCGGGCGAGCTCCTCACGCTTCTGTTGCATCACCGGATCATGACTTTTGTGCATCTGACACCCCCATATCCTCATCAGATGAAATCATATGCGTAATCTGTGCACATTCAGCATGGATGTATAAGGTATCAAGACACGTCATTTACACCCTGAATGGCCAAGGGGAATAAACAACCAGGAAAAAAGAGAGATTACAAGAGTCCTGGATTACATTCTGTCAGACATCAAGCGCATCGAATCCCTGTTTTAACACATTCCCGAACTGGACTCTGATCTTCGCGTCCTGATTGCAGACAGGACATTTATAATCATCAGGAAGATCTTCGAACTTTGTACCAGGCTTTATGCCATTGTGGGGTTCACCGCGTTTCTCGTCATACACATACCCGCAAATCACACAGATGTACCGGGTGGGCACCCACTCGTCAAAACCCCATGTGCCGATCTTGCCGCGTCCCTCGTACCCGCAGACCGGGCAGACATAGTCTTCGGGAAGGTCTTCAAAGGGGGTTCCCGCCGGGATACCGTTGTGCGGTTCCCCGCGGAGCGGCGAGTAGATATACCCGCAGAGCCGGCACTTGTACCGCTTCAGTTTGAACACGGAAACCTTCTTTTTAGGAGATTTATTTACGGTTTTTTTCCCACCGGCCTTTCCTTTTTTTAGTCCTGTGGTTTCCTTTGCCGATGCGGCCGTTTTTTGAGTGACTGCTCTTTTCATCGGTACCGGGGATTTTGCCGGGCGCACGACCCGCTTTCCCGCTTTAGATCCGGAAGATCCGGAAACTTTCTTCGTTCCTGGCATGGGTACTCTCCGAACCGGGCGATCCGGGCGGATGAGGCCGGCCCGGGAAACGCCCGCTATAACGGATGATGGCAACTACCGGATATTATATATTTTGAATGATGCAACCGGATCGACGGGAGATAGTGATATGCACCATCCAGACGCGTAACACCTGTTATACCAAACACCTCCCTTACCAGCAAACCAGATGAGGCAAAACACCATGGCAGAAATCACCTCCTACCGGCGATCGCTCGGGCTTGTTGAGCTCGTAAGCCTCGGGGTCGGAGGGACGATCGGTTCCGGTATTTTTGTCGTCCCGGGCATTGCCGCACGGCTCACCGGCGTCTGGTCGCTCTGCGCGTGGCTGATCGTCGCCGTCTCCGCATCCTGCGTACTGTTCTCCCTTGCCTCGGTGTCTACCCGGTTCACGGACTCAGGGGGTTTCTACTCCCTCTTTGAGTCCGTCTTTGGGCGGAAGGCGGCAGCCCCGTTGATCATCTTGTACCTCGTTTCATCCATCTTCGGGATTTCGACTATCGCCGCCGGCATCGGGCAGTATATCGGCTACTTCGGGCTCGCGCAGGTACTCCTCATCGAGATCGGGATCATCGCCGGGTTCTGCTGCATCAATATCATCGGGATCTCCCTTGCGGGAAAGACCGAAACCATCCTCACCCTCATCAAGATCGTCCCCCTGATCCTGATCGCGCTCCTCCTTCTCCCGTTTGTCAGGCTGGAGAACCTTGCTCCCGCGGCCCCACTCACCACCGCCGGCCTGCTTGCGACAGTTATTATCGTGTACTGGCCGTTTACCGGTTTTGAAATCAGCGCCATCCCCGTCGAGGAGACCACCGATCCCCGGCTCATTAAAAAAGCCCTGACCTGCGTCATGGTGATCGTCGTCTCGGTCTATCTCCTCCTCAACGTCGCGCTGATCGGGAGCGTTGGCACCGGCGTACTCGCCGCATCACCAGCACCCGTCGCAACCGCAGCGGCGCTTTTTATGGCTGACGCCGGGCCGGTGGTGGCCTGTATCGGCATCGTCGCTATGCTCTCGGCAATCAACGCGTACATTGTCGGCACTTCAAGGATCCTCCAGAACCTTTCGGCACGGTTTGGTATCCCCCGGCTCCGCGATCTGGGTGCACGGGGCACACCGGTATATGCACTGGTCGCCGGGTGCGGCGTTGCCGCAGCACTCCTGCTCTTCTCCAATCACTTTGACCAGCTGGCAAGCATCTCCGTGATCACGACCCTCATTCCGTACCTGTTCTTCTGTATCGCTTCGTGGATCCTCATCACGGAGACACGGATGCGGCTGGTATCTGCGGCTGGCGCCCTCTCCACGTTCGCCATCCTGATACTCTATTTCCTGATATGAGCCCCGCCCTCTCCTAGGCCCGGACCACGATGACAAAATCCGTGAATTTATCCATCAGAACCGCACATGATCTGCAGTAGTGATATGGCGGACCTCGTTTCAGGTATAATCTATGCGTTTGCGGCGCTTTTTGTGATCCTCGACCCGCTCTTATCGGTTCCGATCTTTGCCAGCATGACAAAAGGACAGCCCTCGCGGGAGATCCACAAGCAGGCATTCATTGCCGTGGCAGTGGCCGGGATCCTGATGTATATCTTCCTCATCTTCAATACCGCCATTTTCAGTATCCTCGGCCTGACGCTCTCCACGTTCCAGATCGCCGGGGGGATCCTGCTCTTTTTGCTGGGAATGGAGATGGCGCTTGGCATCGATCTCTGCAGGTCGAAGGATGCGGCCCCTACCGCAGCAGGCGTCGTGATAGGTACGCCAATCCTCTGCGGTCCCGGCGCGATCACGACCGTGATGCTCCTCTCAAAGGATTATGGCATTCTCATCCCGTTTATCGCGATCACACTCTGCCTTGCGGCGACCTGGATCATCCTGTATTTTTCAGCGGGTATCCAGAGGATTCTTGGTACCGTTGTCACGGATATCATGGGAAAGGTCCTCGGGATGCTCGTCGCGGCCATTGCCATAAAGATCATTTTCTCAGGGATTATCGGGACGCTGGGCCTGCCCATTACGATCTGAAACGAACAAAACGCCCTCTTTTTTTGGTATCTCCGCTCCCGTGTATCAGGCTATGAAAAAAGATCCGGGGCAAGAGATCTAAAACATCACCGTTTGAGCGACCAGACTTCGACCATATGGTGCGGGTGGTACCGCTGCTTTGCCTCGCGGAGACCGCAAACGCCAAGGTCGCTCTCCCGGTTGATGTATTCCACTTCACCGGCAAGAAAAGCCGCCGTCTCTGCGTTGATCGCCTTGTAGATCCCTTCGCAGTCCGGCAGCCCTTTCTCGAAATGGACGAGCGCAGTATCTGAGTTAAGGTGCTCGAACAGAGATATGGCAGCGACCTGCGACATGACCCGGATCAGGAGACCACGCAGAGGGAGTTCGGCGAAATGCTCGATGGCATAGAATACCGCCTCCTTCTCGTGGGCGAGCACCAGATCGTTCTCGCACCCCTTCCACTCGCACCACTTCACCAGAAATCCCATCACTTCTTCCCGGTTGGCGGGCGAGATCGGCTCGACCGTGTGACGGCAGTTCTTCCGGAATTTGTTGATCTGGCTGCGGATCTTGAGGTAGTTCTTTCCCGGGAGCTCGGCAAGGTCCAGAGCCCGGTACACGTACTCGAAGTGGTTCCGGTCCGGGACGAGAGTGAGGGTGGGATCGAGCTCCCGCATCCACTGTGCTGTTGCCGGATCGATGAGGACGATCGGGATGTCGTCACCGATATCCATCGCAAACCGGATGATATCCTTCATGAGCGCCGGGTCGCGGGGGCCGATGGGCGGGCGGAACCGGGTCACCCCGGCAATCGTACTTGCAAGGATCACATTCCCGTTCACGTACGCGTACCGATACTGGGCAAAATGGTTCCAGCAGACCATGTTCGTGAATGTATTATCGCTGTGGGTCTGCGGGTACAGCGCGTAGTGGCGCTCGAAAAATGCCCGGTCGGCAAGGGTCACCGGCCTGAAATCTTCCTGTCCAAGCATCACGGATCACCTTGGTATATCAGGGGGATATACCCCTCCATCCGGGCAAATCCCAGCGGAACGTAGAAGTTTTCCGAACCGGGCTCGGCAACAAGGGCGATCCATGAGATCCCCGCTTCCCTGCACCGCGCAACAAGCAGGGAGACCATCGCCGTACCCAGATCACGCCGCCGGTACCGGGGGAACACCACGAGATCCTGGATATATGCATCCGATACCCCGTCCGAGATCGCACGCCCCATCCCTACCGCACGGCCGCTTTTTTTTTCGGCCGCGACCACGAATGCAAAACTGCCGCTGATAAGTGGGGAGATCTCGGCAGGATCGTACTCGTCCTTCCACCAGCCGCCGGCCTGGTACAGTGCGACGATCTCCTCTGCATCCCACGAGCGCACGAGCGAGACGCAGATATCATCCGTGTTCATCGCACGCGACCTCCCCCGACAAAAAACAACGGATAAGAAGAGACCAAATTTTTTTGCAGGTTTCGGGCCATCGCTGTCATTGGAGACCGGCTATGCTGACTTTCCGCGAACTGCCTGCAACTGCCCGATAGCAGTATCGACAATCGCCCCGAGTTCACCAATTCCCCAGTGCTCCGAGTTGAGGATAATGTGGTAGATTGAAAGATCGTTGATGTCGATATCGTAGTACTGCCGGTACCTCACCGCTTCGCAGTGCTCGCGTTCGAGCGTGATCGTCTTTGCCGTCTCAACATCGGCAATCTGGTCGCGGAACACGATCCGTTCGAGTCGGCAGCCGATGGGGGCAAAGAGCCAGATCCTGAGATCAGCCTTATCCACCATCCAGCCGGAGAGCCGGCCCTCAATAATGATATTGTCTCTCTGCTCCGCAATCTCTTTTTGCCGGGCATCGATCATCTTATCATAGGCCGGGTCCTGTTCGGCAAGCCGACCGAATTCGGCAAGTCCCATGTTGTGCTCTTTCGCACATTCACGGAAGACCTCGCCGGCCGAGATCATGGTAAACCCATGGTGTTCTGCAAGATACCGTGAGAGCGAGGTGGTCCCGCTGCCGGGAAGCCCGCTCACGGTGATCCGCATCAGATTCCCCCGATGTTGAGGGCTTTCCTTATCACCTGGCTGATCGTGATCGAACAGATCATATACCAGATGATCCATGCAGGAATAACCCAGAGCAGGGGCGCCGTCAGGCTCAGCGTCCCGTAGTATGGGAGCGTGATCGTATTGTGGATCTGGCTGAGCCGGTACAGGAGCCAGAAGAAGATCGGGACCGTCAGGACCAGGATGTATGCCATCGGCTTGAACTGCTGCTGGGAGAGTTCGAGCTGCTCCTTCATCATGCGGTCTTTTTTTGTGTCCAGTTTCTTGATCCTCTTCTCATCCTGGGATAACATGGCTTCCCGGTATTCTTTCTGAAACACCTTCATCCGGTCCTGCACATCTGTCATCCGCTCGTAATCGATCGTGTACTTCTGGATAATCGAGGAGTACAGGCCGGTGGCTGCAGAGAGGATCACGATCAGGATGAAAAACGGTATTTTGAAACTTTCCACGAGCGGCGCAAACAGGGAATCAATACCCTGCCCCACGCCGACCCGCAGCCACGCGATGCTGTACGAGACCATCATCAGCATCATAAAGAGCAATGCGACGTACAACCCGTACTTGTCCCAGAATTTTCCTAAGTCCATGAAGTCACCTTAAATGAGATTACCTGAGGACGTCCGCCATCTCCGCAGCGGCAAGATCCAGCAGGTGATCGGGGTTGGTGATGATCTTGATTGTACACCCGGTTAGCATGGCATACGCGGCGGCGATAGCCCGGTTGAATTCCTGGTGCTCGGCAATCGCACGCGCACCCTCCTTGTCCCGGGTTCTCGTCTCATCGGTCAGGCGACGCATGAGGATCTGGTCATTATCCGTTTCAACGAGAATGATGACATCGGGCATGATCTCGCGGAGCACCCATTCCGGAAGCCCGGCGAGATAGCCCTTGGGGGTTTTCACCGATGCGTGCGTGTCGATCATGACGTTACCGGGAATCTTTGCGATCGCCTGCGCCGCGCGCTGCTGGAGCCGTTTTTGATCGGCCCGGTCAAGCGTCCGCATCTGGTCGCGATCCTGCACGAGCCCCTCGCTCTTGGCAACTTCGAACATGAAGGTGCCAAAATTGATAGGCTGGTAGTCCACCCCTTCGCTTTTGAGTTGGGTTAATGCCTTGTTAATGACCGTTGTCTTACCGACACCCGGCACACCCGTGATAATGACCTTTTTTCCTGCCATGCCCGTCCCTTCCTCAAATCAGTCTTTGCCAAAGAATGTCCGCATGAACGGATACATCTCCATGATCTGCTGGCTCGCTATCTCTTCGTACAGCCTGTACGTGATACTCACGGTCAGTAACAACCCCGTACCGCTGACAGACCCGATGACACCAAAGAGGTTCGCGACCACACTGAGGATACCGATGAACACACCACCGATGATCGTAACACGGGGGATGTACCGGTCCAGGTACTTCTCCAGCACTTGGGGATTTCTCCGGTAACCGGGGATCGACATGCCGGACAACTGGATCTGCCGGGCCACATCCTTTGAATCGAGACCTGCGGTCTTGATCCAGAAAAGCGCGAAGATCGCACCGCCCACCACCATGAAGGTGATATCAACCCCCATACGCAGGAGGACTTCCCACGGCGCATGCCCGAGATCGGTCGCCCACCACATCCAGCTGGACGGGCCGTTGATAGGCGCAAGGAAGTACATCAGGCCGGAGGTTGGCGTCTGGCCATTGAATTTACCCAGGATGGTGATACCCACATTGGAGAGGAACATCCCCACCATCTGGATGTTTGCCTGGAGCACTCTTACGAGGATCATTGGCAGGACACTGGCGTAGATCAGCTTGACCGGGAAACGAGCCCGGGCACCCCTCACCTGTGCATGGGCAAGGGGGATCTCGATACGGGTGGATTCCACGTAGACGATGATTAAGAAGATTGCAATCGTTGTGGCAAAAGCAAGGAGATCATTCCCGAAATACTGGAGGAAATTCGCACCATCAAATACGACCGCGAACAGGCGCGGGAAGAACCCGACCGGATAGGGATCGCTGACTGCGGTCCAGTTGATGAACCCGTTCACGAGGGCCTGCGAGATACCGGCAATAATGAAGAGTCCGACACCGGAACCGATACCCCACTTGGTAACCACTTCATCCATCAAGAAGACAAGGACACCACCGATACAGATCTGGATAAAGATCAACAGCGAGACCGCAAAGAGGTTGCCGCCGAAGAACTGTGCTGCAATGGTGGGATCGGGCTGCATGAACCCGCCGATGAGGTTAGGCGCGGCCTCGATCACGATCATAACGAGAATGAGGATCTTCTGGAGACCCATGTACATGACCTGTCCACGGGCCTCGCTCGTATCGATATGGAGGATATCGGCACCTTTTAAGAGCTGGAGCACGATGGATGCGGTGACGATCGGCCCGATACCGAGGTGCACGATCGAACCGCTTGCACCGGCGAGCAGGGCACGCCAGTACATGAAAACATCCTGTGAACTGGATGCAAGCCCGAATACCGGGATATTCGTGAGTGCAAAATACAGAATTAAAATTCCCAGTGTCCATAGCAGTTTATTCTTGAAGTGGACATGCCCGTCCGGGCTCTTGACTGCGGGCATCGCAGCAAGAATGGGTTCCATTCGATCCAGCAGGTCTCCCATTATTTCACCAAAAAATCAGGTGGGTCAGACGACCTGCGTCTTTCCACCAGTCTTCTCGATCTTTGCCTTTGCCTGTTCAGAAAACGCAGCTGCGGAGATGTGAAGTTTCTTTGTGACTTTACCGCTGCCCAGCACCTTTTCGATGCCGATATCGGCGGCGTTTAAGACAATTGCATCTCCTTCCTGTTTGGCGATTCCCTGTGCAAGGAGCGAGGGTACGATCTGATCGATAATCCCGATATCCATTGAGGAAACGGTGACGGCAGGATTATGGAAGAATCCGTTCTTACCAAAGACAGGTCCTCCCATTTCCATATACCACTTGACAAAGTGGTGGGCATTGATGCCTGCGCGTCCCCTTCCGCCACGGTTGCCTGCACCCCGGCGGTTCTTGTGGGTTCCACCGCCGCACGTCCGCGTTCCGCGGTATTTTGAACGTTTGTTGGTTGGCATCTCTTCACCTCATCTTATAGAGGAGAGTATTGATCTCCGGACCATAATAGCCAAGCGCTCCGCCTTGTACAAACGTGCGCTTCGTGGTCTTGTATCCCTTGCGTGGCGGGTGGAGCCGGAGGACCGGCTTGAGGCCCGGGATGTCGCGCAACTTCGACTCGCCCTTTGCCAGTGCCTGCGCAAATTCGATGATACCGCTGAAGGTCGAGTTGGACTTGATGTACTCGTCCGTTAAGGGATCATCGCCTATCACACGGCCACGGGTCTTGAGCAGGGTCTCAAGGGTTGCTGCATCCACTTCCCCATACGCAACGTAATCCTGTACCTTGCGGATCATTCCGAGGTTCTCGGGTGTATCTGCCACGAGCACGCAGTGGTTGATGTGGTGCAGACGGAGCATCTTTAACGTGTCTTTGATGTCCTGGCGGGTGTTAACCACGCCGCGGACCTGCACGACTGCGTACATTTACTCTGACCCCCCTGTGCGGATCATGTTGGTTTCTTTTAACGCGTTGAACGTCGCCTTTGCAAAGTTGATCGTCGTACGTGTCTGTCCGCGCGCAAATGTCCAGACATCCTTGATACCGGCGAGTTCGAGCACTTTCTTGCTGATATCGCCGGTGACAAGGCCGATACCCTGCGGTGCGGGCTTGAGGGTGATCCGGACACTACCGGCCGCTCCCACAACCTGCATCGGGATGGAGTGCATAACACCGCATCCGCATTCCCAGCTGCCGCACCCGCGGCGCACCTTTACAAGGTTCATCTTTGCCTTGGTGATCGCTTTCTTGATTGCGTCACCGACCTGGACGTCTTTTCCCTGGCCAAATCCGATGTACCCGTTCCGGTTGCCGACAATCACGACAGCACGGAACTGGACACGGCGGCCCGAGTCGGTCATCCTCTGCATCATGGCGATATCAAGAACCTCATCTTCAAGGTCCGGGAGGAACATATCGACGATCTCGGGTTCCTTGATCGGTCTGCCGCACTCAAGGACCTGATCGATACTCTTGATCTCCCCTGATGCAACAAGCTTGCCAAGACCGGTGACCGGGCGCCATTCTGCCTTTTCGTATGCCATTTACACCAGCTCCTTCTTTATGGCGGCTGCCACCTGTTCGACATTCTTGACGATATCTTTGGCTTTATCGTTGTAGGCCGCGATATGCGCACCCATAAGCCGTTCCTCTGAGGGAACGATCCCTTCGCCGTACGGGATCTCAAGACCTGCATCGACTGCGCCCTTGAGCGCAGCAAAGACACGTGCTCCCGGGGTTGCCCGGTTGAGCCCGATATCGAGGATCGCACGGCCCTGCCCTGCTTTCTTTGCTTTTGCAGCAAAGAGCATTCCCGTAAGGTATGCTGCAGGTGTGTTTGCAGTTGCCCCGGTGTATCCGTACTTTTCAAGTTCGGCGGAATTTGCCGATACAAGGGTCTTGTCCCCGTCCATCTCGGCGGTGACCAGCTGCACGAGGATATGCCGGTTTGTCCTGCGTACGACCATACGTGGCGCATCAGCGACAACGAGTTTGGTTCTCTGGTAATAATCGGTTCTGCCTTCTCTCCGCCTGCGGAAAGGGACTAAATACCGTGGTCCGGTCGCCATGTTACTTCAGCCTCCCGGCAATGATCTCCATCTGTGCTTTCATGTGCGCGACACTTCGGAACTGCCCGCCGGCTGCCTTGCGGTAGATGACCCGGTAGAGGTGCCGGTCTATGGTACCGGCCTCGCGGAGTGCGACGAGTGCTTTTCTGATTGCACGGATCTTCTGGATCCATGCCCGCTTGCTGGGGGTCCGTGCGCCCTGTGCGCCTTTCCGTTTCCCGACTCCCTTGCGGTGTCCGTATGCCCGCTTCGCGGTGCGTATGCGTGCCCGGCCGCGGCTGACGCCTTTCTTCTGGTGCGCCTTGATCGCACCATCGGTGATGAGCCCGCGCAGGTCCTCACGTGAGATTGCATTCTCGATGTCCGAGATACGCTCGGGGTCGAACCAGACACGGTTGACACCGCATTTGAGTAAGGATGCGGCAAGCCGCTTCTGGCTGGCAACATCAGTCATTCTTCTTCACCCCGGATGAAGGTTTTTTCTTTGCTTTGGCCTTTTCTGCCGTAGCTTTCTCCCCGCCAGAGGGCTTCTTCTCCGATTTTACAGGAGCGGCTTTCTTTGCCGGGGCCTTTGCCGCTTCTTTTGCTTTAGGCTTTGCGGATTTCTCCACTTTCTTTTCAGTTTCTTTCGCCGCGGGCTTGGACTTGGATGCGGAGGCTTTTACCGGCCTTTTCTCTACAGCGCCTTTCTTTTTGGCATCTCCTGCCCTGGAACTGCCTTTCTTTGCCGGGGCCTCTTTTCTGGCCTCTTTTGCCTTGGTCTCTTTCTTGTCCTTTACCGCTTCTTTTTCCGTTTCAGCAGGTATCTCCTTCTTAACGGGTTCCTTGATGACCCGGGGGTTAAGGATCTTGAATCCTGCTTCTGTCGCCTTTTCCTGAAGGGCTTTGCGCTTGCGTCCACCGACGCCGGCTGATATCCGGATCGCCTGGGTCTTCGTGTTCAGGTTTTCAAGATCTTTTTGGGTGAAAACCAGTACTTCAAAGAACCCGCTGGGGTGCATACCGCGCACCGCAACCGGGCTGCCAAAGCCGGGCTTGGGGAGGTTTCCCTTCGCCTTCTTCTGCTCCCGCTGTTTGTTGTGCTGTCCGCGGGGCTTTCTCCATGAATCGGAGAGCTGTCTCTTCTTGCCAAACCCGTCGCGCTTGAAGACGGCACCTTTCTCTGTGCGCACACGGATCAGTCGCTTGGTTTCAGTTGTCATTGCTCAGTTCAGCCCCTCTGTACCATGTATATGCCGTCCTGGAAGACCCTGGGGTCCCGGTAACGGATATGGGTTGCGTGCTCGATATTTGCTGCAGTATTTCCAACCAGTTCCCGGTCGATGCCGGTCAGCACGACCTCGTCGTTTGCCACCTTTGCGGTAACACCCTCTGCAATGTCGGCGTACCGGGCCTTCTTCTCGCCCAGGAAATTGGCAATCTCAAGCCGCTTTCCCTGCAGTTTGAGCTGGATAGGGAAATGGCTGTAAACGACTTTCATCCGGTATTCGAATCCCTCGGAAACGCCCCGGCACATGTTCTTTGCATGCGCCTGATACGTTCCGACCATAGAGGTAATTTCCTTACGGCTGGATTCTGTAGAGATGACAATTTCTTTGTCATCGCAAGTCACGGTCACCTGGGGGAACCGGACGCTGCGCACCAGCTGGCCCTTTGGTCCTGTCACTACAAGCTGCGTTCCCTCAAGCGTTACTTTGACGCCTTCGGGGATCCTGACTTTTCTTACACTTGCCATGATTCGCACCCTCTAGTAGACATACCCGAGCAGTTCGCCGCCGATGCTTTCCTTGCGCGCCTGCACATGCGACATGACGCCATGCGAGGTGGAAAGGATCATGAGCCCGAAGTTCTTGCCTGGCAGGTACTGCTTCTCCCAGAATTCCATCTCATCCAGCTGGACCGAGAAACGCGGGCAGATTGCACCGCATTTGTTGATCTTACCGGTGAGATGCACCTTGAGCTGGCCGCCACGGCCGTCCTCAATAAACTCGAAACCGGCGATGTAGCCGGCGTCCTGCATGATGCGCAGCATTGAGCCGAGGAGCTTGCTTGCGGGTTCGATGATGCACTCGGACTTTCCGGTGTCACCTGCGTTCTTTAACGCACTCATCGCGTCTGCAATGGTATTTAATCGTGTCATTGTGCAGTCACTCCTCAATTCATCTTCTTAAAGCCCATCTTCTGTGCCCATTCACGGAAGCACTGCCTGCAGAACATGATATGGTACCGGCGGACAAGCCCCTGCTTGCGCCCGCACATCTTGCATTCGTTTGCACCGCGACCGTAGATCTTCTTTCTTTCGCCACCCATCAGCGCACCTCCACCGAGTATGCTTCTTTGAGAAACGCAACTGCATCCTCTTTCTTCACGCGCTGCTTTTCGGGAAGCTTCTTCTTCTGCATTCTCCGGCGGGTGATCCTGATGCCGTTCCTCTCGAGCACGACGTTAACGTCCATCCCGAAAATCCCGATCTGCGGATCGTAGGACATCCCGGGGAAATCCGTGTGCTCTTCAATGCCGAACGAGAAGTTCCCGCTCTTGTCAAACTGGCTCTCAAAGATCGTCTTGTTGACGATGTTCAAGGCAGTCTTGATAAAGTCCTCCGCAGTTTTTCCGCGGAGCGTGACCTTGCAGCCAATCGGGGCGCCTTTCCTGATATTAAACGCAGGCTGCGTCATCTTTGCGATGCTGCGGATCGGGGTCTGCTTGGTGATCGTCTTCATGATATTCTCGGCCTTGACGAGTTTTTCACCACTCTCGCCAACGCCCATGTGGACAACAACCTTATCGATGTGGATCTCTCGCATTGCGGTCACTGTTCAAGCCCCCAATTTGCTTTTGAGACGGTCTCTTTTCCGATCATGTAGATGTAGGGCGCGATGGTATCGAATCGTTCCTTGGTCTTCTCGTCTTCAAGGATGACCTTGTTCGGGACACTGCCCGGGGTCTTGATGATCTCGACGATCCGTGCAACCTTGCCGGAGTGCCGGCCACCGATGATCGTCGCCATGTTGCCTGCGGCAAACGGATAGTGTTCAAGGATCTTGAACCGGTCCTCGGGTTTGAGGGAGATGACAACCGAATCGTTTGACTTGAAGGTGTTGTCGGCAATGACGTTTGCCCCATACCTGAGGTTTAACTGGACTTTGCCGTCGCGGATTGTGGTCTTGTTCTCGATCTTGCAGAGCCTTTTCTGGGCGGATTCTGCATCAATCTCGACGGTTTTGTGCCGGCCTTTGACATCACGGATGATCTGGTAGTACTTGCCGATCCGGGGAAGGGCAATGACATCAAAGATCCCGATGCCCATCTTGGGATCCCGGCAGGGTCTGCCGTTAATGACGACATCCTTCTGCTTGAGGATCTGCTTGACTTCCTTCATGGTGCGGGCAAGGCCCTGCTGATCCCGGAGCCAGACGGCTACCGGCATGGCATTTGCATTGTGCGGGCCGGGCGCCGTCTTTGCGACAAACTTCGTGGTTTTCTTGGTGATGTGCCACGAATCGGGCGCGTTGAGCCTTTTCAGATGATCTGACATTATTCCTTCTCCCCGAGTTTTTCGACGCGGCGCTTGTCATCGAGCTTGAGCTTGGTAATCTCCACCTTGGATGCGTCGATGGGGCGCGGGACTTCGGTACCGTCAACCTTGGTGGACGAGACACCGTGGACAATGATCTTCACGTTACGGGTGTCAATGCCGTCAACGAGTCCTTCCTCGCCGACATGGTCACCGCGGGTGACCTTGACGGTATCGCCTTTGATAACGCGGATCGTCTTCTTTGCATATTTCTCCTTGAGTGCTGCCGAGAGCGGTGCGTTGAGGAACTTTGACTTCATGTGTGCAGGTGCATCGTACCGCGCCTTTCTCTGCTTGCGCGGTTGTGAACTTTCAATTCTTACCATGACATGCCACCTCACACAATGATCGTCGCCATGGAGCCGAGCTTCGGGTACCGCTCTGCCACTTCACGGGCGACCGGTCCCTTGATCTCGGTCCCTTTGGGTTCGTTCTTCTCGTCCACCACGACAACAGCGTTGTCGTCAAAGGAGACGCGGATGCCATTGGGGCGGCGCATTTCCTTTTTCTGGCGGATGACAACCGCCCGCACGAGCTTTTTGCGCATGTCCGGGGTACCTTTCTGAACGCTCGCCGTGCAGAGATCCCCCAGGCCCAGTTTGGGCTGGCGGCGCCTTACACCATGGTAGCCGAAGACAGAGATGATCTGCACGGTCCTCGCACCGGTATTATCGGCGCATGCAAGCCTTGTTCCCGTCGCAAGAGCCCGTGGGATCTTGGACTGCTTTGCCTTCATGGCTGCTGCACCTCGACAACGACATACGTCGTGCTCTTCGACAACGGTCTGCACTCAGCGATCTTCACAAGATCCCCCACCTTTGCCTGGATGCAGGGCGGGTTGTGGGCGTGAAGTTTGGAGATGCGCTTTTCGTACCGGTTGAATTTCCGGACGTAGTGCAGGTAATCCCGGGCAACTACGACCGTTCCCATCATTTTGTCGCTCACGACCTTACCGGTGATCACCTGGCCGCGTACCGGTAAAGTGCCGTGAAACGGACAATTAACGTCCTTGCACTCCTGTTTGGGAGCCTGGACGTTCAATCCAATGTTTTGTGCCATTATGGTATCCTCTTTTTTTATGCTCGCTTGAGCCTCTTTTCTGGAGCCAGTATCAGTGCGGATCCATTAATCTCAACAAGGGTATTGTCAGGCAGAGAGAGCCGGAAGGTGCTCCCAAGTTTTGGGATCTTCTTAATTCCGGTGTGCGTCTGTATGACAACAAGATTCCTTGTCTCATCGATGATGTGTCCGCTTACCCCCGTTTGAAACGGATTTGCGGCTCCAGCTACCAGAACGTCAAGGCCGATCAGTTCGTGCCTTATCACGTTCTGGCAGGAGATCATACGCGGCTCCTGCGGGTCTTCTCGGTCATAAGGCGGGCAATGGTGCGCCGGAGTTCCCGGATATGCCCGGGGTTCTCAGTCGCACCACCGGCACTGACCTTTCCGTAGTGCTGGACAAGTTCCATCCGGAGTTTTCCCATCTGTTCCTGCAGTTCGACATCAGTGAGCTGCTGGACATCGTGCGCCCGTAAGATTGCCATTTACCGCACCTCTTCACCGAGATTCTCATCAGGAAGGGCCGGCTCCTCGGTGTTAATGTCGCCAATCGCGGTGACGGTTGCCTTTGGTACTGCCGGTTGTTTCTTCACCTGTTCGATGATCGCAAAGTGATCGGGCATCTTCGCATCCGCGGGCACAATCTTGACCTGCACACCAATAACGCCAAGCTTCTTGATGGCAATCGCATAGCCTTTCTCGACGATATTGATGCTTGGCTCACCGCAATGCTTGATGTAGCCCTCGGTGAACTTCTGGGTACGGGCCCGTGCACCGGTTAACTTACCGGCGATGATAACCTCGCAGCCCAGTGCACCGGATTCCATGACCCGGCGCATGATGCTCGAACCAGCCTTACGGAAGTACCAGCCGCGCTCAAGGGCGTTTGCCAGCCTCTCCGCCATGATCTGGGCGTTGAAACTGGGATTCTGGACCTGCTGGACCTCAATCTGCGGAGACTCAACCCCATAGTTCTGGGCAAGATCCTGGGTCAGCTGGTGGACGAGTTTCCCGCCTTTGCCGATCACAATCCCCGGCTTTTCAGCAAAGATGGTGACCTGGGTTCCAAGAGGCGTACGAGCGATGTCCATGCCGCCGAACCCTGCGCGTTTGAGTTCCTTTGTCAGGTACTTCTCGACACGGACCTTGCGGACACCTTCTGAAATAAATTTCCTTTCAACGGCCATTTATGCCACCTCACGAACCACAATCTCGATATTGACGGTCTCGCGAGCCTTGGGGGATGCACGTCCCATTGCCCGGGGGAAGAATGCCTTCTGGGCGCGCCCGCGGTTTGCCGATACGTGGATGATCTCCAGATTCTCGGTGTCAAGACCGATGTATTCCGCGTTCTTTTTTATTGATTCAAGGATCCTGATGTAGGCCTTGGAAGCCTTGACCGGGTACCTGCCTGCATCCCAGTTGCCCGGGAGGCCGCGCTTGTGCGCGACATTCCGGGTAAAGTGCCGGAAAGGTATAGCTTTCTTGAGCGCGACCACATCGGCAAGGTACTTGAGCGCATCGTTGACGCGCTGGTGCCGGATGAAACCGGCGATCTCGATCGAGTGCTTGGGAGAGACGGAAAGCTCGTTTGCTTTGCCTCTGGCGACATTGTCGCCTTCAATCTTCTTTGAATATGCAATGCGTGCCATTTCCATCACTTCAGCGGTACGTACTTACTGCCCCTCGTTGCACCGATACCGGCGGAACCGTGGGAAACCTTCTTTCTGGTGAGCGCAAATTCGCCGAGGTAATGGAAGACGGACTCGGGCTGGAACTCAACTTTCAGGAATTCCTTGCCGTTGTAGATCTCAATGCTCTTTCCAATCATCTCGGGCATGACAATCATTTCACGCAGGTGGGTCCTGACTTTCTCGTCCCCGCCCCGAACCTTTGCAAGCAATGTCTCTTCGCCGCGATTGAGTCCGCGGTTAAATTTGCGGCGTGCACGGGCTGGCATCAGGGGGATGAGTTCGCTCAGCCCCATCGCCTTGAGCTCGTCAATCTTGTACCCACGATAGGTGAACTCCTCACGCCGTCTGGGCATTCTCTTCTGTGTCTTTTTTGGTGCTGCCATACCGTTCACTTCCTGCTCTTACCTGTCTGGCGTGCTGCCACAGATCCAACAGTTCTGCCTGGAGAAGTACCCCGGGCAATGGTCTTCGGGCGACCCGTGTGCTGGTGGCCACCGCCACCGAATGGGTGATCGATGACGTTCATTGCGACACCACGGACACGCGGCCAGTTCGACGCTGTATTTGCCATCTTGTGGTACTTGTTACCGGCCTTGACAAACGGCTTTTCCACACGCCCGCCACCGGCAACAATGCCAATGGTGGCACGGCAGCGTGCGTTGAACCACTTGGTCTTGCCGCTGGGCATCCTGACGCCAACACGGTCTTCAATCTTATCGACAACAACTGCCTGGACCCCGCTTGAGCGGACAAACTTGCCGCCATCGTTGGGGCGCGACTCGATGTTGCAGATGTAGGACCCGGTCGGAATGCTCTGGAGCGGAAGTGTGTTCCCGTTCTTGACCTCGACATCGGTCCCCCATGATACAATCTCGCCGATACCGATACCCTCGGTCACCAGCATGTAGACCTTCGATTTGTCCTCGAGCTGCACAAGGGCGATCGGGGCGTTTCTCGCCGGATCATGCTCGATATCGATGATCGCACCGGTGATCTTCGTTGTGCCGTCACCTACGTGCTTTAACTCAGCCTTGTACCGGTGGGATGGGGCGCGATAGGTCGGGCCTCCCCTGCCCCGGTTCTGTGTTGTAATTCGATGTCCCATGTTCCCCACCTTACATAATGCCAAGCCGGCTCAGGATTTCCTCGGCGGCCTTTTCGTTCTCGAAACTCACAACGGCTTTCTTTTCACCGTGCATGGTCATGAGCGTGTAGACGCGCTTTACCTTCTGGTCAAACGCCTTCTCGATGTCGCGCTTGATGTCCTGCTTGGTGGCCCTGTTGTCGACAAGGAACTGGAGTTTGTTCTCGTTCTCCAGAAGCACCATGGCCTTTTCTGTGACAAACGGGTATTTCAAGGTCGACATAGTTACCTTCCCTCCAGGCGTATGACTGCACTTTCGGTCCAGACGGTCAGGCGTCCTGCCTGCATACCCGGAGCAAGATGCTCAACATTAAGCTGGTCAACGGTCACGACATCGACACCGGCGAGGTTGCGTGCGGCGCGGAACTCCGGGCCCGAGGTAACGATAAGCAGGCTCTTTCTCTGCTTGTACCGGCGGCCACGGAGCTTGCCCTTGCCTGCACGGACCGTGCGGCTGTCTTTTGCACGCTCGACATCCTTGTACACTCCAATGCTGGTCAGTGCGGAGATGACATCCTGCGTGCGTCCGAGGGTCTCAAACTTATCCTCGAAGATGAGCGGAACCGCACCGTCAAAGGTGTGTCCCCTGCTGCTGATGAGATCGGCACGGATGCTTGCTGCAACCGCAGACCGGAACGCTTTCTGCTTCTCTTTCTGGTTGATCTCTTTAATCAGCACCTTCGCGGTGACCGGCGGGTGTGCCTCACGGCCGCCTTTTGCCTGCGGGACCTTCGCTGCACGGGAACCGTTCTTGAGACGGGGTACATGCGATGCGCCACGGCCGCTTCCCCAGCCGACTGCTGATGAGCAGATACCGGCATAGGGGTATGAGCCATGCGGTTGACGTCGGACGCTCTGGAGCGCCATGACTGCCTTCTTGATCAGATCTGGGCGGTACTCTTCGGAAAACATGGCCGGGAGTTCTATGTCCTTTACCACTCCGCCTTCAATTGTCTTAACCTGCGCTTTCATCTCTGATCACCCCTGCTTGCTCTGGACGCTCACAAACTGGATCGCGGGCGACCGCACAACGTGTTCACCCTGTCGAATTGCCGGGCGGATACGGATAAGTCTCTTTGCCGGGCCCGGAATGGACCCCTTGACAACAACGTATGCACTCCGGAGCACACCGTAATTGAGGAAGCCTCCTGCGGGTGTGATCTCAGCTCCGTTATCTCCAATCTTCAGGATGCGCTTGTTGAACTCGGTGCGCTGCTGGAAACCCATCTGCCCGCTCTGCGGGACCTGCCACCGCACATGGTGGGGGTTCCATGGCCCGAGCGTACCAACGTGACGCTCTTTCCCACCGACAGAATGTTTCCTCTTTCGGAGAGCTATTCCCCAGCGCTTGGCCGGTCCCTGCGTACCTTTACCGATCGTGATTGCAGTGATGTCGGCATACGCACCGGCTTCAATCACATTGTTGAGCCGGATCTCTTTTCCGAGCAGCCCGAGGGCGAACTCGTACTGCTTTGCAACATCTCCACCGGCGATCTTGATCTCCATGATATCGGGTACCTTCTTTGGCACACCGGTTATGGTTGCCGGCTGCGTGTACGCAACCGCATAGATCTCTGCCACCAGGTTTGCGGCAATGGCGTCTGCAAATTTCTTCTTTGCCGCCGCACTGTCGTAGTTCTTGGGTACGGTCACCCTGCGGGAGAGCTGGCTGTCCAGTGGTTCTGCCCAGAACTCCGTGAATGCGTGTTTGCCGTAGGTATCCTGGGAGTATGCCCGGATGGCGGCAACTTTCATAGTCGGGACCTCAATGATCGTTACCGGAACCATGATCTCCTTGCCTTCTGTCGGGCTGTCCTTGTGGTCATCAACCATGAGAACATGCGTCATCCCCACTTTGTAGCCCGCAAAGCCAAGCAACGCGGGTGCGCCGGTGTGCTGTGGCCAGGACTTATATTTGGGTATGGGGCTCTGTGCACGTTTTCGTGGGCTGAATGCCAGTGAGCCTCGGCGTGGTCTGTTTATCTTTGGCATGTGTCAATCAATCCTTTACATTCGTGTTTTTGGTTTTTTACTTGACACGAACTCTTGAGATGAATCCGAGACTGAAGTGATATCACTTGCCTGTCTGGTAAGCCAACACGCGATCCGGAAACACCGTACAGGATACAAACACTACCCGCACTTTGCAGGTACTATCCGTCTTGCCCGTGTACCGGTTGCCCCGGAAACCGGATGACTGGGATGAACACATCCCATCATCCGAAGAATTTCCGGTGTTTTTTCTTTTTCTCGCGAAAGAAGACCCTGACATTGACGCATCCCCTGATTTTTAATCAGGAGAACAGGCTCGTTACAAAAACGTCCACCTGTACGTCACGGTCAGATCCAACTCTGTCAGCCCGTTGTGACGATTCACAACTCCTTCTCGGGATCCTCCGCATGGATGCGGAGGTCACCAATCGGGGAAATACCCACGGCAACATCATCCCCTGTGTCATTTCGGGTCTGATTCCGCCGGTGCTGCACACACCATATGTGTATGTACCGCAGGGATACCCCCATATCGGCTTCCTTAAATATAGATTAAAAAAGCATATATATTTATGCCAGCGTCCCGGGGATCACACGCCGCTCCCGCAGCAACAGGCTGTACCTGATGGAACAGATGTGATCTACCATCCTTCCGGTTATCCGAAATAGATCTCTCCTTCATCGGTGATATAGATCTGCACATCCTCGCAGATACACCGGGCCTTGTACGACTGTGGACGGGCTTCCCGGAGCCGGTTGATGAGCGAGATCGTATCGTACTTCACCTTGATCTTGGCCTTTTCAGCCTCGGCAAAGATCATACTCGGAACTTCGAACAGGTCTGTTCCTGATGGAATAGTGCAGAGATGTGTGGCATCCAAGGTATACAAAAATTCGAGCGTCTCTTTTGCCCGCCGTATATTTTCCATTGCAGATTTTTCAATCGTGCAGACATTCGCTTTTGAAGTTTTGATAATGTCTGCGATCTGCTGCTGGGTCATCCCCTGTTTCCGGTACCGGAGCACTTCCCTCTGCCTGTCAGTAAGCAGACCATCTTTCATACTATCCATTCCATCACATTGACTTAAACACTTTTCGTTAACATCGCACCATCTGTAAGAATCCACAGGAAAAATTCACTGATTTGTGCGGGCCGGATATTCACTCTTATAGATAATCTACCGCAGAGCAAGAACAGTGGGGGGTCATGGACACGCGAGGAGTGACTCCGGGGACCTCGTAGGTACCATGCATTCCCCTTTCTCCCGGCACGCACCGGGTTTCAGGAGAACGCTAAAACGCAGCACTCAAAAACAAAGAACTGCATATCCGGCGTAAAAAATGATTTCAAAATCTTTATAAGAATACCGGGTCATAATAACGTGTTATAAAACAAAATAGAGGTGAAATTTCAATGGTTGTTAAAGTAGGCGTAGCCAAGTTAGGCAATATTGCAAGTGGTGTGATGGCAGAACTGCTTCTCGACGAGAGAGCAGACCGTGAAGACATGCAGACATTCATGGCGACCAGCGGAACAAAACTCGAGCCGGCAGACGTCGACCGTGTAGTTTCCAATCTGAAGGCATATAAACCGGACTTCTGTATTGTAGTCTCCCCCAACGGGGTTCTTCCCGGCCCGACCGGAGCCCGCGAACAGCTCGCTGCAGCAGGTATCCCGACTATCATCATCACTGATGATGTAACCACGAAGAAGGAGTGGGAAGGCGTCAAGGCTGACACCAAGTTCGGCTATATCATCATGAAGGCAGACTCCATGATCGGCGCACGCCGCGAGTTCCTCGACCCCGTCGAGATGGCAGACTACAACAGCAACCTCGTCAAAGTCCTGGCACTCACCGGTGCATTCCGCAAACTCCAGATCGCTCTCGACAAGGTCATCGACCAGGTCAAGGCAGGAAAGAAGGGCACGGAAATCGAGCTCCCCAAGATCATCATGACCACCGATAAGGCGGTCGACGGCGAGTTCACCAACCCCTTCGCACTTGCAAAGGCACGCGCAGCCCATGAGATCGCCATGGCTGTTGCAGGCCAGAACGTCAAAGGCTGCTTCATGACCAAGGAATGGGAGAAATACATCCCGATCGTTGCAAGCGCTCATGAGATGATGAGATGCGCCGCAGATCTCTGCGACCAGGCCCGCGAGCTCGAGAAAGGAGGCGACTGCATCCTGCGCCAGCCCCACAAGAAGGATGGCACGCTCGTCCGCAAGACCAAACTCGTTGCAAAATTCGAGTAAATTTTTTTATCTTTTTTCTTTTCTGTAGAATAACCCCATATCTTCAGGGAGCGTCATGATCACAGGCTCAAAGTGGAGCCGTTCCATGAATGCCGAATCGCTCATCGATGCCGGATTTGGATTAATCCGGGAAACGAGCGAACAGAACGCACGGAAGCCGTTATCTTTTCCGGCCTTGTCGAAAAAAACCGACATATTGAACGCGTACGTTCCCAAGGCCCGGTAGAACGAGAGCACCTCGAGGATCCCCCGTGCCAGGAGATCGATATACGGGTCCATTTCGATGAGGGATGCGATCGGCAGGATACCCCTCACCTCGCGCTCTCCCACCGGCACCGCATGGGCAGACCAGAGGATCTCATCGCCAAAGAGGTACCGATCTGACGATCGTTCCTGTTCCTGTACGGCATCCCAGTATCGGTTTCCATGCTTTTTATGGTATTCTTCGCACGCCGAGAGGTACCGCTCTGTCATCCATGTCGGACGCTGATCGGCGATACCCTGCATGTGGGGGTGGACGATGCTTGCCCCGGCAGAGGGCAGGAAATTCCAGTTGATGCTGGGATACCCATCGAACCGGAGAAGCGATTCGGTCTGGGCCATGAGTGCATCCGCGATATGCTGCCGGGTGAAGGCTGGCACTGAATGATCGCGGGTTATCACTGTGACCGTGTGCCACTCCGCAAACGGGAACATGTTGGGAAACGTGACGCTCTCACCCTTAAGGATACGGTTCCCGTCAGCAAACGTGGGCGTGATTGAAAAAATATTCTCCCGGCAGAAAGGGCAGGTTCCCGAACCTTCTGGTACCCTGAAGGTTTGATCGATATGCCGTTTAAGTCGTTCCGGGCTGATCCGGCAGCGCAGGCCGGTCAGGTTCTCCTCACGGTACTGGAGGATTCCTCTCCCGGTTACAACGTCAGAGACGGTAAACATGTCCTTATCCTAATGGGAGTACTCTTCGGGACAAGATAGTCATTTGCAATCTTCCCTTAAAGCAGACAGGATATTTCTGTATACACCGGTTCCCCCACACGGGATGTCAACGTCAAAAGAAAAAAAGGATTTTTTACTATCTGCCACAGTCCCCAAAGGGAACTTTTTCGGCGGTATTTAAAAGCAGATGGTTTAGATCTGCTTATACGACATACTTGCCGAGGAGGCGGATAGAGGTGGTCATGTCGGGACCAAGTGGTGAACCAAAGATGATCTGGGTAACGCCGGCCTTTGTGAGGTCATCGCACTTCGCCTTGACCATTTCAGGAGTTCCTGCAATGGTGAATGCATCGATCTCTTTGTCTCCTACGAGTTCTCCGACGGTCTTGAAGTCGAACTTCCCGAGTGCTGCCTTGATCTTGGCGACATTGTTGAGGTCAAGACCGTGGCGCTCGAGCAGTGCGGGTGGTGACCCTGCGGCGATGAATGCGGCGACGATCTTTGCTGCATTCCGTGCCTTCTTCTCGCTGCGGTCAATTGACATTGCGGTATACGCACCGATATCGAAGTTCTTCTTGCCAACTGCATCGCTGGCCTTCTTGATGATCGGGATAGCGATGTGGAAGTCTTTCGGGTTGGATGCGTTGATCAATGCACCGTCTCCAACCTTTCCGGCAAGCTCAAGAACCTTGGGTCCCTGTGCACCGATGTAGATGGGAACGCCCTTCTTCTTGTCGGGGAGCGTAACACCGGTCAGCTTCGCACCATCGTAATCAAAGAACTTCATGCCGGACTTGTTAACCTGTTCACCGGCACAGAGCTTCCGGATCTGGACGATAGCCTCTTCGAGGCGGGCGACTGGCTTATCTCCCTGGATAGCGATCTTCGGGAGTGTTGAGAGGTCACCGGGTCCGATACCGAGCGTTGCACGGCCGTCGGAAATCTCGTTCAATGTGCAGAAGAACGATGCCATTGCGGCCGGGGTGTCAGTAAACGAGTTCATGATGCCCGGACCCATCTTAATGGTGGTGGTTGCCTGTGCTACGGCGGCAAGGACTGCATAGCAGTGGCGGTTGTTGTAGTGGTTAGTGATCCACGCAAAGTCTATATCTTTGTTTTCAGCAAGTTTACAGAAGTTGACAACCTGCTTTACATTGACATTTCCTGGTACAAATTCAATTCCATATGTCAAGGCTTGTTCACCTCATGGAGTATTACCGTCCGCGCATTTAAATAAATTATCATTTAACGCTGGGCCCGGTGGATAAGCGGCATGGATTCGCGCCCGATATGGTAGTATTTGAGAACCGTGATCCGAAAAAGATATGCCAATTCGGGAACAACGCAGGAAGAAATCGTCATTTAAACCCTAATTTTTGGTTTACCTGCCTCCCGGCCGGGGAGACCCGGTTCGTTTCAATCGGGTGGATCTCCAGAACTGACCGGTATACATTTTTTAGATGAGTATATCCTATAAGATATTGAACATCAGAGGAAAATATTTACTCTGATATATGCGGGGTACCCTTTTGGGTTACCTGACGGGAGAGATCACCATGCGGGTACTTGCGATTGGCTTGGGAGGCGCCGGCTGCCGGATTGCTACTGCCCTCTATGCCAATGACCGGAGAAGCAGTAAAGTGACCTGCGTCCAGGCGATTGCTGTCGATGTTGACAGTGATACCCTGGCGCAGCTCCGGGCACTGCCAGAGCAGGCGAAGATCGGGTTTATGGCAGTTGAGTCCGATCTCTCCCGGACGGGAAACGAAACCCCGCAGCATGCAAAGATCGACATCGGGGAGATTATCGCCCGCATCCAGAATATGGAGAGAGGTGAAACTGATGCGTTCCTGATCTGTTGCGGGCTCGGCGGCAGTATGACGGACATGGTGCCGCACCTCATCGCCGCTCTCCGGGCATCCGTTACCGAGCCTATCTTCGGGCTGGTCACACTGCCCACCCTGTCCGAAGGGGAAAAACGGTCGGCAAAAGCGGCAGACGATATCGAAAACATTGACCCGCTGCTCGACGGGATCATCCTGTTTGACAACGAAACATGGTCAAAAAAGATCGCTGCCCGGCGCGACGCCCTGCTTGCAGAGGAATCCGGAGGGCATGGACTCTTTGGATTTGGCCAGAACAAGCCAAAACTGTCCGCCCTGGACATCACCTATAAACTCCTGAACCAGAGCATAATCCGGAGAATCAGCATAATCCTGCGCGCCGGGGAGTTTCGGGCCGACGGGGGCATCGATCTTGCCGAAGTCGTGATGGACTCAAGCGAAATCCTCAATACTATCAGGGGAATGGGGTTTATATCGATCGGATATGCCGTGAAGCACCTCCCACAGGGGCCGCAGGCGTTTCTCTCAAGGCTGCGCCCGGCCAATGCCACCATGGAACAGAGAGAAAGTGCAGAACGGATCATCGAACTTGCCAAGCAGGCTATTTACCAGGAGGTGTCCATACCCTGCGACATGACCAGCGCCGCGAAGGCGTTGATCCTTATTGCGGGTCCGTCCCATGAGATCTCGATGAAAGGTGTCATGACGGTCCGGAAATGGATTGACCGCAGCATTGCAGGCATGGAGATGAGATCCGGGGATTACCCGGTCACCAACTCGAAATACGTGGCAATCATCATCGTGCTGAGTGGTCTTGAAAACATTCCCCGGATTACCGAACTTAAGGAGATCCGGGAGCAGTACAGGTCAGGTGTCTCCGGGGGAGTGTCCGCTTCTCTCAACCTCCCGTCGGGGGCAGGCTCGCGAAAAGCCGGTGCAGTGTCGGAGATCGCGGCGTCATGGGATGGCCCGGAACTCAGAGATGAGATGATCAGTCTGCCGGGTGAGAGACCAAAAAAGAGGAGTCACGACAATTACCCTGCAGAGAAAACTGTAGTGTATTCGGATGCCTCGTTAAAACCGGTTCAGGCGCCGCCATCGGGTGCTCCGGCGGGTTCACAACATCATGCAGTACGGCGGCTTCCTCCCGTTCTTGAAGAGAAAGAACCTGCAACGGGAACTCGTATATCATCCCCTGAGCAACCGAGGTCGCCTCCGGAACCTGCTGCGGCGCAGAGAATACCGCAGACACGACCGGCAGGCCCGGTGTTTACTGAGACACCGGTACAACGACACACGATCCCTGCGGGAAGAGATGAGGGAGTGGCACACCGACCCCCGGTAAGAGAGACGCCCGCAGTATCACCTCAAAAAAGAGAGTCACAACCCCCGGTGAAGAGATCGCTCGAATCGGGATACGAAGGGATTCTCCCCTTAAAACATACGCTGGTAAAAAGCAGGGATCCGGCTCATCAACGAATTGAGCGCGAGCTGCAGAGACAGCAGGTGACGATAAAATCCGAGAGCCCAAAGACCTGGGAAACGGTAAGAAAACCTGAACAGATGCAGATTCCCGCACAATCGGAAACAAAAACCGTCATCCGGAGAGTTTCATCAAAGGCACCGGTGCGCGGGTCGGTGCCTCCTGCGGAGCCGATGGCACCCTCCCCTGCACAGGGTGAGAGAACGATCATCAGGATACGGAAAAAGGTGACGAGAACAGAGGATGAGGGAGTATATGAAGAACCCGACGATCGATCCGGTCCTGCTCACCAGGAGGAACTCGGACTCGCCGCAGGAACGGAGGGATTCATTCCGGCACCTCTTCCGGAAAAGACGAAATTCGGCCTCAAAGATCGTCTCCAGCCGGCACGCGACGATATTTTTTTGGGAAAGTCCGTTTCCCAAAAAGAACCATTACGTGTAAAAGACGCAGCACTGCTCCATACGGATATCAAAACAAAAAAAGGCAGGCCCGGGCAGGAGGAGGATGAACCCGCCGCAGAACCCGGAAGCATCCCCGCACCTGCAAAGAAGAAGACAGGAAAATCGTCAGCACAGGATGATAAAATTTCCTGGGTCAATGACTGATATCCGCTACTTTTGAGAAGGGAATGTTCCCGGCGCCGATCTCCGTACGGATCACGATGCCCTGTTCAACGCAGTTGCCGATATAGTTGAGGCCGCTGTAAGCGACAATTGAGAGCCGGTAGGGATTGTCAGGCAGGTTGAATACCTGGTTGCCCATCGTGACCGGAAAGGCGAACCCGCAATCGTTCATCAGCCGGATGGTTTCCTCGATCTCGCTTCTGGCCGAGTTGGGAACTTCGCGGACGTTTGCGAGGGCAATCCCGGTTTTTGTACGGACAAATGCATTGATCGAGGTCAGACCAGAGGAGATAAAGAGTTCAAGCGGATCGATGGTCGTTCCCCGGTACCCGATCAGGTCGTGGAAGCGTCGGGGTACGTTATCCTCGATCTCAAGCCTCCCCCCAAATGCCATCTTCACCGGGATACCCTTTCTCTGGAAAACACCGTCCATGGTGATACTGCACAGGGTGATCACCCCGACACAATCCTGAGGCACCCGGGGATCGTGATCGAGAATCCGGTAGGAATTAAAGAACCCGCACCTGGCTTTTATGACTTCGTCAAATGCCGCCAGCGCCCGGTCCAGGGTTTCCCTTGGAACGATGGAGAGGTTGTACGCCACATCCCCCGTACCCGTTGCCGGGTCAAAGGTACTCCGGTACGCGAGCCGTTCGAGTTTGGAGATAATAAAGCCGATCCGGTCATCGACAAGGGCATGATCCGTCTCAAGAAAACCAGCAGGCGTCAGGATCCGGCCCCGGTTGCCGATCTTCTCGGTAAATCCCATCGAATCCAGGTAACTGAGGTAATACTGCACGGCCCGGTCGCTTAAGACAAAACCCCTTTCTGCCATCAGTTCCGAGAGCCGCTTTGCCCCCACCGGTTCACGGTGCTCCTTTAAGATACGCAGAAGCTCGATATACTTGCGTTCGGTCCGTATCATACTCCTTTTGCCCCCACAGCCCCGGTACTGTCCTGGTACCGCCCGGCATACCGGTCGTTCCCGTTCCTGACCTCATGCAGGATCATCTGGACGATACGTTCAGACCGGCGGATCCCGATATCATCAGGTCCCATGTTCGTCAGGCAGAGGGTCAATTGACCCCGGAATCCCGGGTCGACAAAACCTGCGCCCATAAGTACCCCCCGCCGGCCAAACGATGAACGACAGCGGAGTGTCCCGGCAACATCCGGCGGCAGCTCAACCCATTCCATGCTCGGCACGAGCGTGCATGAGTCCCGGACCAGACGTATATCATCTGCGGCACGAAGATCATAGGAGGCAGGCTGCTGGCATTCCGCGGCATAGGGTGTGATGACCAGTTTTTCCTGTGTACACTCAGTTTGAAGCCGGCGGGTAATCTCCTGCGCAGACAGAATCATCCATTAGTTTATCGGTAGAGAATACTTAATATCTTTTGATAAAGATACGTTGGGGAAGGATCCATGGGGTAGAGGACATCCTCTTGGGCTTCGAACCCAAGGACGCGGGTTCGATTCCCGCTGGGTCCGCTTAATGCAGAGAAAGATCTGATATCCGGTATATTGTCGTTTTTGTGATCTCTAAAAAACGGGATCAGAACTTTAAACCACTAAAAACAGCTCTGTTGAAAACCTTAGTGATCAGTTCATGTGCCCGGCATCCGGCTGCGATGGGCACTTCGGGTTCTGGAGATCATACAATTGGAGGTCAGGCCCTCGTGAAACGGGATTCTCTCGTCCCATCGCACGGAAAATACGTGCGACTTCACTATACCCGACAAGACATGAGCCGTAAAACAGGGACTTCCGACAAGTGATTCCACGAAAAAAGCGCAAAAAGCGGGCAGATAATGATGTGGGGGGGTTCTTATTTGTGAGCGGTAGGTATCCCCACGGGTCGTAACGCGCTTGAATACCGGGTGTTCCGGCTCCTGATCATGCCGTACCCCTTGAGACCTGCGCCCGGATGCGAAACTGGAGAATTGAAACGAGGATGCTGATGATGGCAAAAGATGATACATGCCAAAACTCCGGGGAAGCCCTATGAAATTTTTTGTTTTTCTCCGGGAGCCGTTTTTACACATTAAAAGAACAGGATACAGCTTGAACCAATAAAATGAAAAGGAGAGGTATGATTAATTAAATTTCATTCCGCTTCGTTGCATGGTGACGGCTCCTGCGCACAAACAGTCGTATTACGGCGTACAGGATCAGCAGCACAAGGATCCCCACCCCAATCAGGGTCACAAATCCCCAGTCCATATTCTTTTCAAGTGTGATGGTAAGGGGGGTTGTGGTATTCCCAAGAGGAACATTCTGCTGGACCGACAGGGGACGGTACCCGTCATCGGTCACAGTGATATTGTAAGGTGTATCGTACGTGAGCTGCGTGTCCAGCTGACCGTGCGAATCGGTAGTTCCTGCCACAACCCCGTTAAGGAGAACGGTTGCACCAGCAAGGTTCTTCTGGTCGGTATCCTGGACAAAGAGCGTCTGGCTTACCGTAGCAAGCGATAATACCATCTGGAATTCGCTGGAATCATTGGAGAGGGTGACCTGCTGGCTTGCCGGTGTATACCCGGTCTTTTTCACCACGAATATATAATTGCCGGGAACAAGGTTCTGGAGCGTGGCACGGCCGTATGGATTTGTAGTTCCCTGGACAGTATCGTTAACATAGACGTCTGCACCGTTGATTGACTGGTTCTTTTGATCATACACAAAGACAAAGGCGCTGACTGGTACCGGGCTCAGCAGAACCGCATCGACTGCTTCGTTCGTGCTGATGGTTGTTACCTGGGTTACCATCTGGTAACCGGTCTTTTGCACTTCAATGGTAATGGGCGTATCACGGCTTATCGGGGCGATCAGAATCCCCCGTGAATCGGTCTTTCCCAGGAGTACAGAATTGACACTGATGCTTGCATCGGCCACCGCTGCCAGACTGTTCTTATCCTTGACGACAAAGGAGTACTGGTTACCGGACAGGAGCCAGTACTGGACATTCTGATCCTTATTGGACACGTCAATCGTTTCGCTGCGGGGCTGGTAGTTCGATGCCGTGATATTGAGAGTATAATAGGTATAAGCAGTTACTCCAAAGGATGCTGCACCCGATGCATCCGAAGTCTTGACTTGGGTGGAATTGGCAGACGTTAAATACAGGTTTGCCCCGGACACAGACTGGAGCGAATTTGAGTCATAGAGAGCCACGTTCAGGTTCAGGGTTCTCCGGTTCAGGGAGACTAAAAGCAACGTGGTATTCCCGCTCACGGTACTGGCCCAGTCATCGTAGCCATCCATTGAGATACGGAGATTGAGATCTCCCTGGCCGGAATTGAGCAGGAACTGGCCGGCATTATTGGTCATGCCGACATTGGCCCCGCTCAGGTATACCGTTGCATGAGGAACGGTCGTGTTGTCAAGATTGTCCTGCACCGTAATCAGCAGGTTCGTTGCCTGTGCTGCGCTACAGAACGCGATAAGACACAGCAGCACAAAAAGGAAACGAATACGATGTTTATACATAGTAAAATATCCCCCTCTGCTCGTATTTTATCCCATCGGTTCAGATATCCATTTCATTTTTAGAGTTCCGAAAGCGAGGGCACCCGGTCAAGGAGCATCCCTTCCACGATCACCGGCATGAGATGCCGTCCCTCTTCAAGGGCCTTCTGGAGACGCCAGTCCCGGTCTGCATAGATAGTAAAGAGCGGCTCCCCGGCCTTGATGAGTTTTCCTTTCTTTGCATGGAGCAGGATACCGGCCCCGGGGTCATGGGGCGCCCCGGCCATACGCGCAAGCGTGATCAGGGACTGGTTGTTCATTTCGATGACATATCCTGATGCAGGGGAATTGACGACGAACTGGTGTTCGCCGGGCTTGATATCATCCGATTTTACTTTCGGGTCACCGCCTTGGATCTCGATAATCTGCCGGAATTTCTCCAGGGCTTTTCCTTTGGAGAGAATTTCCTGTGCCATGAGAGCACCGGTTCCCCGTGCCGCTTTGCCGGACATCTCAAGGGCGATACCGGCAATCGAGATACTTTTCTGGATTAACGAATTTGGCTCGGTAGCACCCTCCAGAACGCGGAGTGCTTCGCTGACCTCAAGGTCAGGGCCGATACTGTGCCCGACCGGGATATCCCCATAGGTCAGAGCACACTCGACTTTCATGCCGAGACGCTCACCGAGTTCGATGAACTCCCGGGCAAGTTTCCTGCCGTCCTGCATGGTCGGCACCTTGGTGTGGTTGCCCACCGGGATATCGATGACCACAATGTTTGCGCCGACTGCAAACTTCTTTGCCATGACGCTCGCGAGCATCTGGCCCCGGGCATCGATCTTGAACGGGTATTCCTGGAGGATGATACGGTCGTCCGCCGGGGCGATGTTAGTAGCGCCGCCCCAGACGATCACGCCACCTACCTTTTCGGTCATCTCCTGTACTTCGCGTGCGGAGAACTCGACATGTGCGAGCACTTCCATGAGATCAGCGGTTCCCCCTGCCCCGGTGATGGCACGGGAACTGGTCTTGGGGATCTTGAGGCCGCTTGCGGCAATGATAGGAACTACTAGCAGAGAGATCTTGTTGCCCGGGACGCCCCCGATGGAGTGTTTGTCGACAATGGGGCGTGACGCGAATTTTATCTGTTCGCCGGTCTCGACCATGGCACGGGTGAGATGTTCCACCTCATCCATGTCAAGGGGGTTGATATACGATGCGGTGATAAACGCGGTCAGTTCTGCTGCGGAGATATCATCATTGACCACATCCTTGATGATCGTCAGGGTCTCGTCTTTCGAGAGCCGGCCCCCGTCCATCTTCTTCTTGATAAAATCGAGCGACGCCGGCCGGTTGGCCTCCCGTATTTCAGCCACCTCACCATCGGCAAGGTTCAGCCGCTCGTTGGTGATCCGGTAAACTCCGGCGGCACCCTGTCCTGCAAGGGTGGTGGTTGTCGCCACAACTGCGGTGACTGCCACGCCATTTTTTGGGTTGATAATCTGCACCCGGTCGCCATCCATCACACCAATACTCCATGCATCGAGACGGTTGAGCAAAACGCCGCGTCTTGTTGCAATATCGAGGATTTTTACGGTAAGTTTCATACAGACTCGCCACGCATCAGGAGGTCTCCCGTTCCCGAAAGAGACAGATCCTCTTTACTGAAACATATGACGGTTCATCATAAAAAATCGTTCCGGGATCGATTCCGGAGAGATGAGAAATTCTCTTTTACGCTTTTTTAGGAGATTCGGCACGTGCTGCCTTTGGCCCCCGCATGCCGTTGGCTAAATCTCCCACATAGCCCCGGCATCCACCCAATACGGGATACGTGAAATACGGGAATTGCAGTCGGTTTTCTTCGGGGGAGCTCCCGGCGCCATACCCGGTTAAACCAGAGTTGACAGATTACCCCGCCACAGACATGACATCTGAATTAAGGAACCAGAGGTATAAAAAAAGAAAAATTTAGATTTTAGTTCAGTGCCTGCGCACAACAAGGAGCGCAACTGCACCGAGACCAATCAGGGCAACCAGTGCACCAAACCCGGGCTGTGTCGGGGTCTTGGTGGGCGTGGCTACGGTGGTCGGGACTGCGGTTGCGACCGTGGTTATCGGGGCTGCAGTGGTTGCTGCAACTGTCGGCGTTGCGGTCGGGGCTTGTGCCTCGAGAACGTTGAACAGTGCAGTACCGGTTGCAACCTGAAGGACGGCAGATGCCTTGACAAGGTACTCGTCGGGTTTGAACGTGGATGCGTCAACATCGAACGAGAGCTTGTTCAGGCCGCTGTCACCCTTCGTAACTTTCACGGTGCCTGATGCGCCGCTGAACTCCCCGCTCTGGCTCTTCTGAGTCGGCTGGAATGATGATGAATAGACTTCGAAGAGGACGTCGTCATCTACGGCGAGGTTGGTCGTTGCAGTGATGGTGAACTTGTCACCGACATGCCTGTCGCCAACGGGGTCGATGGTGATGACCGGTTCCTCAAGGAGGATCTGGAGCTTGGTGTAGGTATCATCGACGTTTGCACTGTTGATGGCCTCAATCAGTGCCTCTGCTGCGTCGGAGCCCTGCAGGCTGCCGGATCCGGTGAGTCTGAAGTCTGCGGAGTCAGAGATACCCAGACTGCCAGAAGTCTGGTTTACTGTAAAGACGCTAACACCGGAGGCAGTAACTGGCATGCCGGAAACCGCCGTGCCTGGAGTCACTGCCGGATAGACATCAAACTGGTTGTTCTGCATCGGGTGCTGGGCGACGATGAAGTACTGGCCAGCGTACAGGGTCTTGGTGGCCTCCTTCTTGATCTCGTACGAGAACGAAGAATCGGAGTTCACGGAGGTTGTAGTTACACCGGCATAGTTCTTACCGAGGAGCCAGATCATGACACCGGACGAGGGCTGGCCCTGCGCGGTACCGGTGATAAAGACGGAGTCACCCTTTGCAACGGTAGACTGTGATGCAGTCGCGCTGATGAACGGTTTCTTGATGATAATGGAAACCGTGCCGTACGCTGCAGTGGAGAGACTGTTCGCATCTAATGGCTGGCTGACTGCATAGACCGTGTAGGTACCTGCATCGAGGGCAACGGCTGATGTTCCCCACTTCCAGGACCAGGTGTTGTCTCCAAGAACGTCAGCTACCTGGAATGTGCTCGTAACACCGTCTGTTACGGGGGAATTCCTTGGGTCAGAGCTTGAGATCTTCGAGCCATACTGCTGCAGGTTAGGTCCGACAATGAACAGGTAGGTCTCCTGCGATTCAGTGTTTGTACCGGAGAACTTAACCTCTTCTCCAAGGTAGTAACTCTGGTCGCCGGCGGCCACAATCGTGACTGCGCCCTTCTCGACCTGCACTTGAACCTCGTCGCTCTTGAACTGTCCGCTGAAATTCTGCTCGACACGGATAGTGTACTGCTGCGCCTTGGTCATGTTGTCGGTCGTGAACATAATGGTTCTCGTACCCGAAGCGCTCAGCATGACGCCCGCATAGACAGAGGTCGCTAACGCGCCATTGGTACTTGAACCGCCCTCATTTGCATACAGGTTGAAGAGAGACCCTGCGTTCTGGAACTGGTACCCACCATAATACTGGCCGGCAGTGTTATTGACACCGGAAGCCGTGCTGAGTACTTGGGAAGCTGCTATTGCTGGATAGTTGGCAGGATCCGGAATCACGCCGACCTGGTTCGGAGCAATCAGAGGTGGCTCGTTATCATAGGCGCCCAAGGCCATGGTGCCGACGCCCTTGAGCCACAGGTTGTAGTACGTGTTGGGCCTACCGGTAATGGTGACCGAGAACGACTTGCTGCGGACGACTGAGTCCTTGTTGGCCGAGAGCGACACCGTGTTGGACGCGATGGTGACCGTTCCGGCCGCGCTGACCGTCTTACCGGTATATTGTCCGCCAGTGCTCGGCTTGTAGTTATCAAGCATGCCGTTGACACGGGACTCAACGTAGACGGTGTAGACGCCCGACGGGTACATGTACTGGATGGAACTGGCATACAATGCACCGGTGTCCCATGCGTCTAGCACGGTACCTGGGGCCTGGTTGTTAGCAGTACCTAAGTACCAGGTCGACTGGTTTACGTGTACCTGCGTCAGATTAACGACGGTACCAGCAGCGGCGCTATCTGCGACTGCACTGTAAATGTTCCCTGCATCGGACTTCAGCCGGATATCCATGTTGCCGGGTGCAGCAACCGCAGATCCAGTCGAGTTAATTTGTGAACGGAGGAGATATACCTCGTTCAGGTTGGTCTGGATGCGGAACGTAAGTGCGTCACCCTGAATAACAGAGGCGCCGGTAACAATCTGACTCGTGTTGATATCCCAGACATCTACGCTGATGGACGGGTCCTTGGCATTGATGGCAACGGAGCCGTTAGCATATCCAGTAGTTTTGTTTACAGGATAATAGAGTCCCGGGTAATTGCCGTACGTAGCCGCGTCGACACTGTACGAGTTGATATTGGCTGTTGACAGATCTACGGTATTGGCCGGCTGTGTGCTACTCGGGTCGTTACCCGCGTTCCAGTGCCCGATTATAGTATTAGGAGCTATACTGGCTGCTAGCGGGGAGAGATTCAACTGCTGTTCACCAATATACACCGTTGCACCCTGGTTAATCGTGTTGTTAACCTGGTAGTACGTTGCCGATGCCGGCAGTACGGCTACAAGGACCAACGCGACAAGTGCAATCAATGCAATTGTTAATCGCTTAGTCATTCGTTTTCCTCCAAAGTATATCATCATACATTTCAAGCCGGAGAACCGTTTCGACATTTGACGAATAACGATTCTACGAGCCCCATACTCCGTTTAGACGGAATATGAAACAGTATTTGTAAAAGAGCCAATATATCCTTTGTGGTTGTTTTTTGGGACCATTACAGGCTTGATTTTCAGTCCTTTTAATGATTCGGCCGTAATTCTCGGTTTTTACACCATCTTTGCAGCAACCTGACAGAGCCTTTTTTCCAATTTCCTGATAATGGTAAATCTATACACATCGCGCATGCTCGTACTATACTATAGCGTAGATATTGCACATTATAGTACACATGTCATCATTGAAAATCCTGCCGGCTCTGGATGTGTTTCTCAGACACCATTCATTCCTGATACCTTTCCACAGAATGTACCCAGCCGACAATCCATAGGATCGGGTGGCGATAATGCCGGTACGGGGTATTGCCCGGTTGTCCCGACCCGGCGTTCAAAGGAAAACTCCCCGTTAATCCGATCAACTTCACCGTCCTGTTCATTGCTGAGATAGTGAGGAGAAAAGCATCCTTAAAATCCCGGACGAACCCCGGCAGCTGATTCAACAAATATACTAGGTATTATTGCCCAGCATTAGGTATGAGAATTATCCGGGCACCAAGTATCGGCCATGCACACGAGCTGGTGATCAAGATGATCCTGGAGAAGGGCTGGACCCTCCGTACCGAAGATGCCGAAGCCACCGTTGAATTCGAGGAAATCGCCCTGCAGGTGGATACTCCGCTCGCAGAACCGATGGTGAGCCCGCACTCCCGGTTCCAGCAGAGGTTTGTCGAGCAGTACGCAACCGACCTGCTGCACGGTTCGACGGCCTCCTTTGAGTACGACTACCACGGCCGGCTCTTTGACTGGGGCGAGCGCCTTTCAGTTGAAGGAACTCTAGTACACGTCGACCAGATCGAATACATTGCAGAAAAACTCCGGCAGTCCCCCGTGAGCCGGCGGGCCATTGCCATCACGTGGAACCCGGTGATCGATGAAAAACTCGACGACTGCCCCTGCCTCCAGCTCGTGCAGTGCATCCTCCGCGACGGCAAACTCAGCATGCGGGTGATCTTCCGCAGTAATGACATGCTCACCGCGGCCGGTGCCAACATGTACGCCCTCGTCCAGCTCCAGAAATCCATCGCGGACCGGCTCGGCGTGCCGTGCGGGACCTATACCCACATCTCGCTTGTCCCGCACATCTATTATATCAGGGATACGCACGACATCGAACCGTTCTGCGGCAGAGGTGAATTCATCCAGCCGGTACAGGAAGTCTGCCGTGCCTGCGGGCGCTGTGACCGGTCGAAAAAAGCCTGATGCACCAGTCCCGGGCACGAATATCCATCACTTTAATTAGGCTCCAGCGGCAAAAAGTATGAGGCAACATAGCCCGGTAGTGTAGCGGTCAATCATGCGAGGCTCTGGATCTCGCGACAGCAGTTCGAATCTGCTCCGGGCTACTCTTTTCGTATGTACCTTTTTGAGAGGTTCACGAGGTTTTGTATCAGGCTTACCGCGTGTGATCCTTTCGGGCGTCCCGTTCAGATATGCGAGAACAGATGGAATGGGGAGAATGGGAAGTTGCAGGGCACACGACCCAATCAAGGTCCCCTTCATGGGCACACGACCCACCAGTTTTCCGGCCACACCCATCGTCCCAGAAATTTCAGACCCTGTAAAAGGTTGTACCGACAATTTTGCGGCTGCAAAACTTTCACACCAGAAATTTTTGGGTTTTAAAAATTTCAATTCAAATATTTCCCCGGCCAAAAACTTTCGGGCCACAAAAAATGCGGTCACAAAAATTTCAGTCCCGAAAAGGTACCGGCCTGCAAGACCCCCATAGCTCCCGGATCCCGGGGTTTCGCAACAGAACCGGCGGCACCCGGTTCAACGCAAGGCCGCACCCAAAAAAATCCGGTTGTCCAGACTTTTCCATAAAAAAGAAGGCACCGTTACGATGCAATAAGTGCGGACAGGATGCACCCGATAAAGATCGCGCCAAACGTCCCCGCACCGCCAATACTGACCTGCGGCACTTCGAGATCTCCCACATGGGGAAGATGTGCGATGTCAGCGCCAAGCAGGGTACCGAGAGTCCCGCTGACAAACGCGATAACGCCGGCAGAAAGCCCAAAGCCCCCGGAAAGCAGGATACCACAGAGAAGCGCCGTCAGGCCGGGAACAAAGAGAGGCGCACGTATCCCCACACCGACCATCGCCCGGGTCGTCACATAGGCCATCGCAGCAACGATCAGGGTAGCGGCAAGCACCTGGAAGTATAACGTGTTCCCGCTCATCACTGCCGACGCACGGTACAGGAGATAGCAGGCCATCGCAAGGGGAATGATCGCCCCGCCCAGATTGACCGCGATGGTCGTCTCCCAGAGCCCCCCCTCTTCATTCGGGGTAAACGCATCGGGGGTTTCGTTGTGGGGCATCCGGATCGTTTCCCGCCGGATCTTCCAGACCGGAATATTCACAAGGCTGCACAGCAGGATCAGGATGACAAGGGCGGTCGCCGTGAGCCACGAAAGCCCGACAAGACTGGTGAACGCTTTGCCAACAAAGCCAAGGAACAACAGCGGTACGACAATGACAAGAAGCCCGATGATGACGATAAGTGCGAGAATGGTCAGGGGACCTGCAGAATAAACACGGATATCGTTCGGCATGATAATTTCCCGGGATGTTGGCTTTATTTAGTGCAGAGTATTGCAGCGTGATCCTGGTGGTACGGCGCCAGCCAGGTACTCTCAGTTACTGTGAGTCCTGCGGACATGAGGATATCGAGCGTGTCCCGGAATACTTCAGCCGGTTCTTTCCTGATATCCACGCTCCGGGTCTTGAGCATGAGGATAAGGTACCCTCCGTCTTTGAGGAACACGCAGTTCTTGAGGGCGATTGCCGCCTGGTCCGGCTGGGCCACGTCCTGGTAGAGGAGATCCACCGTTTCCACAAGCGGCGCGTACTGCTCCGGGCAGGAGGCATCCGCCAGAATCGGCATCACGTTTTTGCGCCGTCGTGCGACTTCGAGCAGGTCCTGCATCGGGCGCGGGGCAAACTCCACCGCATACACAACTTCAACGTAATCGGCAACGTGGGAAACCGTCGTCCCGTTTGCCGCCCCGAGATAGAGGACTTTCATATCCGGGGGGAGTTCAATACCGGTTCCCACGAGATACAGGGCGGCAAGCTTGCTCCGGTACGGGTCCCAGACACGGTACCCGTCAAGCATCCTCTCGCCATAGACCCCCCCCTCGCCTTTCGAGACCAGCACGTCGCCGACACGGATCATTGTTGTTTGTCACCCTCCCCTTCCACCGTTCCCGCCCGGTCGATGCGAGCCTGTGCATCGTCAAGGAATGCAGGTACCGCGCAACCCCGGTAATAATCGAGCCGTGCCGCAATCGCCAGTTTCCCGGCAAGCACCCGGGCGACTTTTCCCCGCACTTCGCGGGGAGCGTTGTGCACCCGCCGGTGCTGGAAGATGATCCCGTGCTTGGGTGAGGGAGCATGGGTCCGGATGTGCGCAAAGAGTGCAGTCCGGGCGCCGAGCACCTGGATCCCGCTTGCGGGAAGACGGGAGAGTTCCTTTAAGCCCCCTGCGTGGGAGAGGAGCCGGGCGGCAACGAGCCCACCGATGAGCGCACTCGTATTGGGCATCACGTCGCACGCCCGGGCCGAGACCTCCTTTGCAAGCGCGGTCCGGGCATCGGCAAGGCTCGTGATCTCTGTCGCAACTTTCCCGAGCGCTCCCCCGCCTCCGCCGCGCTCCCGGTTCAGCTCGCTGATCGATTTGACCAGCACGTGCGCCGGCGTCCTGCGGTATTTGCGGGAAAACGAGGGATGACGGATCTGGTACCAGTCCGCGACCCTTTCTGAGAGGACGTTTGTGACCGTATCCATCTCATCGAGCGTCCTGACCATCTGGAGCAGTTCCACATCCTTTGCCGCGTACTGCTCCCGGACGGCCTGTTCCGATCCTGCGATACAGACTTTCTGGAGGAGCGCAAGGTATTCCGCACGGTCGCGGCAGACCCCGCAGGCGACGGCCTGCTGCCAGTCCAGAGGCACAAAGGCGTCCATGCTGGTACGGATCTCCCGAACGCGGCGGGCACATGCGGCTGCATCACCGGTAAACGGCGTGCACTGCCCGGCCTCCACATCGCCAAACCAGCAGGACTGCATGATACAAACTAAGGGACGCCCGGCTAAAAAAACAATGGCTCACGGGAACAGGGGGGAGGGGGCCGCTCGCCACATCACCCGTATCAAACCCACGCAATGCCAAACGAGTACAGGATCACCGGGATCATGATCGCGCCCATGCAGTAGACCCGGGATACATTCACAATATGCGGCACGAGCCCGAGGATCGTGGCAAGGACAAGGATGAAAATCCCAAACGGCCCGGTGAGGACGATGCAAAGACCCACCACAAAGAGGATCACCGCCCGGTTGAGCATCCGGCCGTTGATCCCGGTGAACCAACCTGCGGAGCGGGAGAGTCCCACCGTTAGGACATACGCAAGGCAGGCCGCAAGGACGCCGATGATCATCAGTTCGCTCATGGACGGCAGGGGCAGTTCCGCGAGCGCGACCATCACACCGTTCCGCATCCGTGAGAGAGCAAAGAGCGCGGCAAGCCCGATGAACGCATTTGCCGTATTTGCCGCACTCGTGGCAAGGATGTAGGCCCGACGGTCCTTCTCGTACCCGATCACCGACGCCAGTGCGCCGTTCGCGGTTGCCGTTGAGAGCCCGGGCAGCCAGCCAACCGCAATCCCGGCAAGCGTGCCAAGGACTGAACACTTTACCACGGTCCCGTTCTCCACCCGCAGGCCCCGGAACTGCTGCACCGGCAGCTCACCCTGCGACGCGACCAGCAGGACTGATATCCCGAAGAGACCGGTAAGGAGAGGCATAAGAACTGCGCTTGTTCCCCCGAGCGTATGCCAGCTTAAAAATTCGTACCGCATGGCAAACACCCCCAGAAGGCCGGAGACCGCAAAGATCGAGAGCGCCCAGCCGGGCGATTCACTCATCACGATCATGTACCCGATGACCGCGACGATCAGGATCCCGATGCCCCAGTCAAAGTACGGCTGGAGTGCGGGAAGGAAAAGAAAACAGAGCACCGAAAGCGGAACGGCGATGATGATAGCGCAGGCGCTCCCGAGCGCTGCGATTCTGACCGCTTCCTCGCCATTCCCTTCAAGACACATGGCATGTGCCGGGAGGACAGAAAGAGAAGTATCCGCATCGGGAACCCCCAGAAACGTGGACGGGACAGACTCGACAAACGTATGCGTGATCAGGGCGGCAAACATCGCACCTGCAAGGGCAAGCGGCCCGAGCACGGCGAGGAGGACTGCCTGCGCACCAAGCAGGATCCCAGCAAGCGTGTTCGCGTGCACGCCGGGGATAAGACCGCTGATGGTGCCGAGGAGGACTCCCAGCAGTGTCCCGATCACGATCTCGATCATAGCAGAAGGTACAGGAGGATGGACATAAATCAACCGAAATGCATACCATCTTATCATACAGGGATGATGAATCCTCAAATGAAGATCGCAGTCACCCGTCTTGCAGGAAAGGAGGTAAGGGACGCAGCCCGGTGCGCAGCATTCGGGCACGCGTGCTACAGCGTCCACCCGCTCCGGTCCGAAATCCAGACGGAAGTTGTCTCTGCATTTGCGGAGGCCGTGGAACGCGGGGAGTTCGACTGCATCTTTTTCACGAGCGCACTTCCGGCAAAAATCCTTGCCCCGCACCTCAAAAAGACCCCCCGGGTCATCGCAATCGGCCCCGAGACGGCACGGGAGCTGGAGCGCTGTGGGATTGCCTGTGAGACCCTGCCCGGGTTCTACTCGCGCGACTTCGTCCCGTTCCTGGGTGACTGGATCAAAGGGAAAAAAATCGGTCTCCCCCGCGCCGATGTCCCGAACGCCCCTCTCATCGATGCGATTGCGCACGCCGGTGGGATCCCACGGGAGTTCCGCTGCTACCGGCTCGTGCCCACGAACGAGCCGCTCGACCTTGACAAGGCCGAGGCCATCCTCTTTACGAGCGCGATGTCGTATAAGAAGGCGATATGGACCCCGCGCCCGGACCTGCTGGTGATGGCCATCGGGGATATGACGGCTGAAGCGATGATGTGCGGGGGAACGCTGCCCGCAATTGTCGGGGACGGCTCTCTTGAGGGGACTCTTGCCACCTTAAACGAATACCGGGGAAAGATACGGATAATACGATGACGACACCACAGGAAACCCTGGAGCCGGGACAACCAGACATTACACCGCTCTGGCATGGCGCGGGCATTATCGTGATCGACAAGCCCCGGGGGCCCTCGAGCCACCAGGTGGCCGCGTGGGTGGGAAAGCTACTCGGCTGCCAGGTCGGCCATGCGGGCACGCTCGACCCGCAGGTATCGGGTATTCTCCTTGTCATGCTCGGAAACGCCGTGCGTCTCGCGCCGCTGCTCTTAAAACACGACAAGGAGTATGTCTGCCTGATGCGGCTGCACAAGGATGTGGAGCGGCAGCGCATCGATGAAGTCGCAAAGGAATTTACCGGCCGGATCTACCAGCGCCCGCCCCGGAGGAGCGCGGTCAAACGCCTGCTGCGCATCCGCACCATCCAGCAGCTTGACATACTGGGTGTCGAGGGAAAACTGGTGCTCATGAAGGTCAGGTGCGATGCAGGGACCTACATCCGCTCGCTCTGCCACCACATGGGCCTTGCGCTCGGCGTCGGGGCGCACATGCAGGAACTGCGCCGGACCCGGTCGGGCGTCTTTGATGAGCGCACCATGCACACGCTCCACGATCTGCAGGACGCCTGCTGCGCTGCGGCGGTCGGGAACCGGGCCGCACTGGATGCCATGATAGTCTCGGTCGATGCGGCGGTTCCCGATCTCCCCTCCGTCGTTGTGCGCGATACCGCCGCCGACGCACTCTGCCACGGTGCGGCACTGGCGGGCGTAGGGGTGCTCCGCTGCGACGAGTTCAGGAAGGATCAGATCGTTGCTGTCCTCACAGAAAAAACGGAGTTTGTCGGCCTCGGGAAGGCGCTTGCGGCATCCACGACCTGGAAACCCGGAAAGACCGGGCTGTTTGTTGCCATGACCACAGTTTTCCTTGCCCCGGGCACCTATCCGAGAGGCTGGAAGAAAGCAGTTAAGCCGGAAAAACCAGCAAAGTCCTGACCCCATGAAGGGATAGCATTAAAAAAATACCCGGCAAATATATGGGATACACTTTTTGCTGAGGTAGTCTAGCGGTAGGGCGCAGGCCTGGAAAGCCTGTGGTGCGAAAGTGCCTCGGGGGTTCAATTCCCCCCCTCAGCGTATCGCTGTTTTCTAATAAATTTGTGCCCGTGTTGGGGTTTTTTGCAGATCCGTGCAGGACGATCAGGTCCGGGCGGCACGCAATCCTTCCCGTGCAAATGCAACGTACTCCGGGACGACCTCGAAACCCAGAAAATGCCGGCCTTCCTGCTGCGCGACAACCGCGACCGTGCCCGAGCCAAGGAACGGGTCAAAGACCAGATCGCCGGGGTTGCTCGAATACCGGATAATCTTCTGTACCAGTTCCTGCGGGAGCTTTGTCGGGGTCTTCTTCTTTCCTTTCCAGTACTCGCGGTTGATCATCCAGACATCCTCAGGATAGTGGTCGAGTTTGTTGAAAGTGTATTTCTTTTTGTTTTTCACGACAAAGAGGATGTGGTAATGGCTGGTGACGTACTTATTCTTCGTGAATACCCCGAACTGGTACTTCCAGATGAGGTGGTTGATGGTGCAGAGGCCGGCCGCATCAATGCCTTCAAGGATATCGCGGAGCCGGTTCCAGCCGGAAAAAACGTACATGCTTCCCGTAGGCGAAAGCACCCGGGCGGCCTGCGCGATCCACCGGCGCGTAAACTCGCCATATTCCTCTGCCGGGATCTCCTGGTAGCCCTCGATCACGTTGCTGCCGGTCCGGTTGTAATTGAGCCTCTGGGCCGTAAAATCGATGGCAAACGGCGGGTCGGTCACGATGAGATCAACTGCACCTTCGGGAAGATTCTCCATGAGCGCGAGCGCATCCCCTTCGTACAGGGTATCCGGTTCAAATGCGCCAAGCGATCCCATCAGCGCGTCCTGCTGAACGCCCGGCCCATCTCAAAGGCTTTTGCGTTAATCTCAACGGTCTTTTTGGGGACGAGTTTTTTGACCGCGGCAAGCAGGGACGCTGCCTTTAAGGGGATCGACCATGAGGCCGCACCAAGGATCACGACATTCTGGGACAGACTGCTGCCCGCTTCAATGGCAATCTTATCGGCGTCGATCAGGCAGGGGTTGAACCGGGCAAGCTGCGCGACGATCTCGTCTTCGGTCGGTACCGGGCTCTTTTGCGTAAAGACCGAGGTGGGAAGTACCATGTGCCGGTTGACCACCATTGTCCCGCCGGATTTGAGGAAGTGGGAATACCGGAGCGCTTCGAGGAGGTCAAAGGAGATCAGAAGATCGGCCGTGCCGGGCACGATCAGCGGGCCGTACTGCCCGTCGATCCTGATGTGGGTCTCCACCGACCCGCCGCGCTGTGCCATCCCGTGGGTCTCGGCACCTTTCACGTGCCGGCCCTCAAGAAGGCAGGCCTCACCAAGGATGTTGGAGGCGAGGATCGTTCCCTGCCCGCCGATCCCGACGATCAGGATATCGAAACTTTTCGTCATTTCTTTGCCTCCCGGGAGATCGCCCCGACAGGACAGAGCCGGGCGCAGACCGCACACCCGCTGCACAACTCGTTGATCCGGGCCTTCTCATCAGCGAACTCGATCGCAGGACAACCGAACCGCACGCAGATGCCGCACCCGGTGCAGATCTCCGGGTTCACCGCATAGCGGCCCCGCTTTACTCCCGCGCGGCGGGCCACGATCACGCACATCTGCTTTGCGATGATCACCTTGACACCCTTCCTTGCCTTTGCCGCTTCAAGAACACGGACCATTCCGGTCGTATCGTAGGGATCTACCGTCTCGACAAAGGTCACCCCGCAGGCGCGGCAGATCGCATCGAGGGATACCGGGGGAGATTCAACACCTGTTGCCGTTACCCCGGTATTCGGATTGGGCTGGTGGCCGGTCATCGCGGTGATCCGGTTGTCGAGGATGACCACGGTCATGTTCGCGCCGTTGTAAACCGCATTCATGAGCCCCTGTATGCCGGTGTGCAGGAATGTGGAATCGCCAATCGTACTGACCACGTCCCGGGGCTCACCGGAATGGGCAATCCCACTCCCGACCGTGATCGAGGCACCCATACAGATGGTGGTATCAACGGCCCGCAGCTGGAGCCCGAGCGTGTAGCACCCGATGTCGCTCGGGTAGATCGCGGACTCCTTAAACACCTTTTTTATCGCATAGAACGCGGCGCGGTGGTGGCAGCCGGCGCAGAGGATGGGCGGGCGCAGCGGGAGGTTCTGCACGGGCTCCATGGCGGCAAACGGGTTCTCCGGCAGGAATCCGGCCTTTACCATGATGGCAGCGACGACCGCAGGTGAAAGTTCGCCCTCGTACGGCGCGTACCCGTTGATCTTCCCGAAGACCGGCACGCACCCGGCGACCTGCCGGACGGCCTCCTCAACCACCGGTGCGAGTTCCTCGATCACGAGGATCTTCTCGTGCTTTCTGGCGAACTCCCCGAGCCATTCTTCATCTATTGGGTACGCCCCGATCTTCATGAACGAGACATCAGGAGGCAGGAGTTCCTGCACGTAGGAGGCACCGATCCCGCTCGCGATAATGGCAGTCTTTCCCTTGATCGTGGAATGGTTGAGCCCCCGTTCCACGAGACGTTTTTTGAGGGCAGGCTGCTTCTCGTTGAGTTTTTTGTGCAGGAGCCGGGTGTGGGCCGGGATCACCACGTACTGCCGGGGGTCCTTGTGGAACTCTCCTTTCCGCGTGCTGGGGACGACAGCCCCCAGTTCCACGTCACCTTTCGAGTGGCAGATCCGGGTGGTGGGGCGGAACAGCACCGGCAGCCTGAATTCCTCGGAAATTTCAAACGCGGTGCGGATCATGTCGTGCGCTTCCTGCACGCCCGCGGGATCGAGGCAGGGGAGCCGGGCGAAATGGGCGTAGCACCGGGTGTCCTGCTCATTCTGTGAACTATGAGCGAACGGGTCGTCCGCGCTCATGATGACAAGGCCGCCGGTCACGCCGGTATAGGCGCTTGTCATGAGCGGGTCGGCAGCGACGTTGAGGCCGACATGTTTCATGGTGCAGATCGCCCGGATCCCGCACCATGCCGCGGCAAGGGCATTTTCAAGCGCGACCTTCTCGTTCACCGACCATTCCACATAGTATGCGGGGTCTTTCTGTACGCGGAGGACATCGATAACTTCCGACGAAGGTGTGCCGGGGTATCCGCTGGCAAAATCGATACCTGATTCGAGGCACGCGTGGGCGATGGCTTCATTTCCGAGGAGATAGTGGCGTTGCATAATCCCAGTCCGAACGATAGTTATGTTATTTTTTAACTCAAGAACCCTATAGCATTATCCTGTCCACCCGACCATTCACAACCTATAAAAACTCTGGTGGGAGAAGTAATAAGGTAAATTTCAGGCAAGCCTTTTGGGCCCGTAGCATAGCTCGGTGGTGCGCCCGGCTGATAACCGGGAGGTCATGCGTTCGAATCGCATCGGGCCCACTCCCCACGTTTTGATATAGTTTTTAAGCCTAAAGGAGTGCATGGAGAAAATTCATAAGATTCTTCTTACGGCAGGCGCCCTTATCTGCATACTCCTCTTCTGGATCGATACCTATCTCGGCGCGACGGGAGTGATCGTCCTTATTGCTCTTGCCATGTCGGTCTTCATCATGGAAGATTCCAGAGTTCTTCCCGAGCTCACGGTGAGGCTGGGTGATGATGCAAAAAAGATCGTGGTTGAGAACTCGGGAAATGCACCGGCATACCGGATCCATGTCGCCCTCGTTCCTCTCGACATTGAATTCGATCTTCCCGAACTTGCGGCTGACGCCCGGTACGAGTATCCCCTCACCCGCATGATAGATGAGGCAAAAGCCGCGGTCACCTTCGACGATGCAAAAGGAGGGAAGACCAGCCGCACGTTTACCCTGTCAGCGCTGGGAAAGGGCGATGACGATCCCTTGAAACCGATGTTCCCGCTGTTCAAGTGGAAGTAAAAAAGGGGCGCCGGTCAGGCTTTACTGGGCGCGGCAAAGACATACCCCATTACTTTTTCAAGCGCTGCGATAAGTTCTGTTTCCGATTTCATGTAATCGTGCATTGCCTGGTACAGCATGAACATGATGTCATACCCGTACTGATCTATCGCAGACTTCGGGTCGATGGGATTGAGATACGAATCGGTGATAAACCCGTCGGAGCTGTACATCAGTTCGTAGAATTTTCCCTTTTCAGAGAGAACGCAGAACTGGTCGGTGATCTTTTTTGAAGGGTCATCGGGGCGGAACGCGGCGGGATCGGTCTTACCGAGGACGATCATCTTCTCCGTGTAATAATTGGCATCGTAGATCTCATTTTTCGTATCCTGCTTACCTATCTTGAGCATGTTGAGGCCAACGGATTTGACCACCGGTTTTACCATGGCGGCCATGCGCTCCAGCAGTTGACCGTCATGGGCCTTTACCTGTTCGGATAGTTTGGCATCCGTCTTTTTCATATCCTCGATCTTCTGCATGATCTTTTCAAAACCGGCCTCGATCTCATCCATTTTAGTATCACCATACTCCGCCTTCCGGCGCAAAACAAGAATAGTTATTGTTCCGGCTATAAAATCACTCGTCTTTAAATGACCGCCATTTCTTAAGCGGGACTCATCCAACAAGATCGCCCATAAAAAAATACTTCCGGTCTTTTTTGAGAATGACTTCTGCGGCAGCCCCGATCGGGAGATCTGTTCCAATGACAACACCCTGGTAGGTGGCAGTCCGGGCCATGACCGATCCCGGGCGGAGTTTCTCTGTTACAACACAGGAAACCGTGGTTCCAAGGAGCGGGCGGTTGACAGCGGAGTACTGTTCTTCCGCGTATGCATTCAGGAGCCGGGACCGGTCTTTTTTTACCGAATCCGGAAAGTCATTTTCCGCAAACGGGCCGGTGAACGGGCGGTGTGAATACCGTGTGACATTGACCTTTGCAGGTTTTGTCCGCCCGACAAGTGCAAGGGACCGGGAAAAATCATCTTCTGTCTCCCCGGGAAAACCGACAATGAAATCCGTGGCGATGCTGATGCCGGGATACCGCCTGCGGAACGCGGAAACGATCTCAAGAAACTCCTTTACCGTATATCCCCGGCCCATCCGTTCGAGGATACAGTCGGACCCAGACTGGACCGGCAGGTGCACAAACCTGAAGATCCGGTCGCTGGCATATACATCCACAAGATCGTCAAGGACAGGGAGAACGGTCGCCGGGTTCATCATCCCGATGCGGATGCGGTAATTTCCCTTAAGATCACTGAGGGATGAGAGAAGGGTGGGGAGGTCTGTTCCCGTGTCTCTCCCATAGGCACTGACATCTTGGGCCGTCAGCTGGATCTCGTATGCACCTGCACCGATAAACGACCGGATTTTTTCTCTGATCTCATGTTTGGGAAAACTTGCAAGCGGCCCCCGTGCCCTGCGCGTGATGCAGTACGTGCAACGTCCGAGACAGCCCTGCGCGATCTGGACGATTCCGATACCTCCGGGAGCAACCGTTCTTACGCGAAGGTACGCCTTGCGTATAGCATCCGGGGGAATAATGAGCGGGGAACAGACCGAGAGGATCGCTTCGCGCTGGACAAGCGGCATGCAACCGGTGACAAAGAGTGGCTTTTCCTGAAGTGCAAAAAGACGACGGAGCATCCGGCGTTCGGTCGACCCGACCACCGTGCAGGTGTTAACAATGACCGCGTCCGCATCATCGGGAGATGCGACACGGGTGCTCCCGTAGTGTTTAAGCACCTCCACAAGGTTTGCCGTGTCCCCGAAGTTGTAACTGCACCCGTATGTCTCGATATAGACCCGCTTTTGTGCGAGCGCGGCAAATACGTCCTTTGTGTCCCGGGATGGATATCCTGATCGGTTCTCTTCCATGTGTCTATTCTCATCGTTTGGAGACAGAGCAGTTAAAGGTCATTTTTCTGCATCACCCCTGCTCTTCGCGTGCCGGCGCTTCCTTTTAGGATAACCATTAATCCATGATGCCCATAACCTGTTTACCATGTTACGTATCGGGCTGCTGGGCTGCGGCAATATCGGGCATATCATTGCGCAGCACGCAGAGGGGTTTGTGATCTCAGCAGTCTTCGATAAAGTCCCCGAACGGGCCGCAGAGATCGCCGGTATCTGCCACGGGAAGGCATACGGGGATTTTGCAGCGTTTCTCGACGCCGATACCGATCTCGTTGTCGAGGCGGCATCGGTCAGTGCGGCGCGGGCGCATGCCAGAGAGGTCCTCCTGAACAAAAAAAACCTCGTGATCATGAGCGTAGGTGCGCTCACCGACCCGGTGTTCAAGGACGATCTCGTGGCAACCGCACGAAAAACCGGCACGAAGATCTATATCCCGAGCGGGGCAATCTTCGGGCTGGATAACCTGAAGATCGGGCAGATCTCACCGATCACAAAACTGCTCCTGAAGACCACCAAAAGCCCGCAGTCTCTGGGCCTTACCGCAACCACCCGGCAGCGGATCTTCTCCGGCAAAGCGCACGATTGCATCAAGTCCTATCCCAAGAACGTGAACGTCTCGGTCGCCATGGGACTTGCCGCCGGCCAGGATGCCGATGTGGAACTCTGGGCAGACCCTGCGGTAGACAAAAACATCCACGAACTCTTTATCGAGGGCAGTTTCGGTGAGACATACATTAAGGTCACCAACGTTCCCAGTCCCGACAACCCGGCGACAAGTTACCTCGCGGCACTCTCCATCCTATCCCTGTTGAAAAATCTCGACAGCCCGCTCGTCATCGGGACGTGATGATGCACAGGGATGCTGCTATGGTATCGCTGGAATACCTGTTAAAATTCATAGAGGAGGATGCACCGTCCGGGGATGTCACTTCAGATGCGATCATACCGGATGTCACCTGCCGCGCAGTGATCCGGGCCGAACAGGAGGGCGTCGCCGCCGGTCTTCTGGAGGCGGCGGCCCTTTTTTCCCATTTCGGGGTGGACGTGCAGCAGGAATCCCGCGACGGTGAGGTTGTAAAGACCGGGGTCGTCCTCCTCTCGCTTTCGGGAGATGCAAAGAAGGTCCTGCTTGTGGAACGCACCGCGCTCAACATCATCGGCAGGATGAGCGGGATTGCCACGCAGACACAAAAGATGGTGGACCTCGTGCAGACTGAAAACCCCCGCTGCCGGGTGGCAGGGACGCGCAAAACCTGCCCGGGCCTGCGGGCGCTTGATAAAAAAGCCGTGGCTCTCGGGGGCGGCGATCCCCACCGGTCGAGCCTGAGCGATGGCGTGCTCATCAAGGACAACCACCTGGTCCTTGTGCCGGTCAAAGAAGCGGTCCGGCGGGCAAAGGCGGCAAGTACCTACCGGAAGATCGAAATCGAGGTGGAGAACGCTGATGATGCACTTCTGGCTGCACAGGCCGGCGCAGATATCCTGCTGTTCGATAATATGACACCGGACAGTGTCCGGACAACGATCCGTGAACTTGAACAGGCAGATCTCCGCGATAAGGTCACTATCGAACTTTCGGGAGGGATTACCGCAGAGACGATCCGTGAGTACGCGCGGACCGGGGCTGATGTGATCAGTCTTGGCGCACTCACCCACACGGTCCGGAATTTCTCGGTAACGCTGGAGATCCTGAAGTAGTTTCTTTTTGAAAATCGGATCATTCCGATATGATGAGGAAATTGTTCCCTTCCACCCCCATGAACGATGAACGCCGCCGCCCCCGTCAGAAAGCCCCTGAGGCGGATTAGGGACAATACAATAATAAAAAAAACGTTCTTGCCCCACCGGGCCTCTCAAGAGGCCCTGAGGCGGGGAACCCGCAGCACCCATTTAAACGATTTTCATAATTCCTGTGTAACCAGATCGATTTATGGTTGTTTTTTTTTAGACGATTGCGAGTCCGGGACCAGGTGAGCCGGCATCTCCAAAATCCATACGAGAATTAATTATCCCCCATGGCTTAGGGTTGGCCTGAGGGGATCCGGATGGATACCACAGGAACATCCGCCACGGCAACACTTCACGAAAAACCACCGGCACCGGAAGAACTGGCTGCACGTGAAGAAAACCGCAGGCGACGGGTGCAGGAATATATCCGTTTGCTCAAAAGCGAGCGTCTTCACTTTCGCTGGCATGCGGCGGAGGCCCTTGGAGATGAAGGCGATCCTGCAGCCGTTGAGCCGCTTATTGCAGCGTTAAAAGACCCTTATATGGATGTCGCGTGGCTTGCCGCAAAATCGCTGGGGAAGATTGGCGATCCACGGGCGGTCGAACCCCTGCTTGCTGCCCTTACATCCAATGAAAAGTGGCTCCGTACAGGCGCCGCGTGGGGGCTCGGGAAACTCCGGGAGAACCGGGCGGTCGGGCCATTGATCCTGCTCTTAAACGATCCAAAAAGGGGTGTCAGGAAAACTGCCGCATGGGCACTGGGTGAAATAGGTGATGATCGTGCGGTGCCGGCACTGACCGGCGCACTGGAGGGTCCTGATGACGGTGTACGCACTGCTGCACAGGAGGCACTTGACACCATCGCAAGGACAAAAGTAAAAGCCGCTCCGGGTGCTGCTGTATTGTAAATGATTTGTACGCAGGACTTTTTGTCCCGCCCCGGAAATTATTGAATTTCCCTGATATCCTCCGCTGAACTGATGAGGATCTCTTTTTTACCCTGGTATGTCTGGACGGTCCCGTACAAGGAGAGGGTCGTCCCTTTCGCAAAGGAGCGATCACCGGCAACGGTTGCGGGTACAAAAACCGTGACGTTATCTATGGTGAGCAGCACGTGCCCGCCATTTTTGAGAACGGTCGCCTGATCGATGATGCCCGATATGTGGACAAGCGTTCCGTCGGCAGACTGATCAGTATATGCGGATGCAAATGGCTCTTTCCCGATCTGCACGAGCATGATGTGGGCGGCAATGACCGCAATAGCTACCGCGATCAACAGCAGGATCGCGACCCGCTCCTGGTGCCCGAACATAGGTGATGGTTGAAAGCGGGGATATAAATTACCGACAGGTTGATATGTTAACACTGTTAACATAACGATCATGTATCAGCAAACCTTACCTCCATCCTCACGGACGGTTCTGGAGATACTGGGCACCGGTGGTGCTATGACCCACAAGGACCTCGTCAAGAAAAGCCGGCTTGCACCGCGAACTGTGCGGTACGCGTTGAAAAAACTCAAAGAGCGCCACCTCATCATCGAGAAGTTCAACTTCCGGGATGCACGGCAGATCATCTATCAGAACAGACCAGTTACCATCCCCGAATCCCAGCCGGCACTCGTATGACCAAGCATACCTGCACGCTCATGCACTGCGACAGCATGGTAAGAAACCTCCTCCCGCCCATGAGAGCAGAGATGGTCTCCCGGCTTGTCAACAAAGAGGGCCTCAGCCAGAGCGATACAGCAAAGAAACTGGGCGTTACCCGCGCCGCGGTATCCCAGTACATGAGTAAGAAGCGGGGTTACGGGGCAATTGAACTGTCATCTGAACTCGATGCGATGATCGATCGCTGGGCACTTGCAGTAGTCACCGGAGAGAGCGATATTAATCTCTGTGACGTATGCCAGTGCGCACTCAAAAAATTCTGAAATTTCCTCAGAAATTCATATGAAACGCCAGTTCTGATTGTTATTCCTGTTTTTGAAGGATTTTGCCCGAAAGGACTCTGTGCCGTCGGTCCGGAAAATACCCGTCCCTTACCGGATATGCCGCCGGTAATACAGGACAAGGAGCAGGCCGATGACCGCGATGACACACGCGATTTTCAGGTAATCGGTTGATGGCTGTGGCGAGCGCACTGCCGGACTCCAGTCGGCGTCAAACACCGTCCGGAAATACCGCGCTACCTCCGGCTGTTCTATGATGACACCGGCTTCCCGGTTGAAACCGGGGGAGTTCGTGTTCCAGTTGATGCTGCTCACCAGCACCGCACGGTCATCGATAACCACGCCTTTGTTATGGATCTTTTCAAAGCCGCTTACCTTAAGATCGGCACAGCGCGCTTCAAGCGGCAGGTGTTCGGTGGCGGCAATATGGTTGATCAGCGCAACCATTTCATCGTTGTCAGCCTCATCTTCCGTATTATACCAGTAGGAATCAAGGAGCACCCTTACATGCACCCCGCGCCGCGAGGCATTGATCGCTGTCGCAAGGTAGGAATTTAATCCGGTCTTTGACTCGTTTGTGATATACGCCTGCTCAATCCCGATACTTTCCTGTGCGGACTCGAGCAGGCCGCTTATCGCGCTGCTGGTATCCGGGGCGATGACAGGTGTCACCCGTGCGCCCGTAAAGGTGGCAGGGGCAAATGGCGCTGGATAGGGGACTACAGTGTATACCTCGGCCGGCCCTTCACTACCATACACGGGAACAATCGCCGGGCCTCCGGTATCGGTCTGGTAAATATCCCGGAAATATACCGCAATATTGGGATCCTCCAGATAAACACCCCAGCCCCGGTTCCCGGTCTCCCCTGGTGGGGGAAACCCGCTGTGCCCGAAATTTTCACTGGTCACAAGGACGGCACGGTCATCGATGACAACATATTTTGCATGATCGTACCGGTACGGCGCATGCCCGCTTTCAGATGTCGCCATCTCAAAGACAGGGATCCCGCTCTGGTTCAACCGCCAGATTGCCGCTTTTTCTTCAGGACTGATCCCCCCGACCGGTCCACCCTCAAGAAGGACTTCTACATCCACCCCGCGTTTTTCTGCATCGATGAGGGCACCGGTGATATTGACGCTTGAGAGTTCGTAGACGTTCACCAGCACCTGCTGCTGCGCTGACGAAACCGCACCGGAAAATACCTCAAGGGAACTGTCAGGGGAGACAAAGGCGGTAACTGTCACATTCTCAAAGGTCTCCTTATCAAGCCGCGACTGCCCGAGCATAAGCGGGCGGAGGTCCCAGACACCGTTTTCGAGAAAATGTACCTGGCCTTCCCGGGGTTTGACATCCCCGGGCCAGGTAATCTTCTGCACGAGACGGCTGTTCTCATAGACCATCAGTTCATCCCGGGTATTAGCCAGCCTCATCGTCGTACCGGAGACAACATCCGGTACCTGCGATGAATAATTCTGCCATTCAAAATCCGGGAGCCTCCCGTGGGTCTTTTCAAACGCGGGGGCACTCCGTGCAACCGTCAGGGTACCGTTGATGACCGTTCCGGAAGGAAACCGGAAACCGCCGTGGTTATCGGAGATGGCGATGGCATCAAGAGACCCGGTACCGGACACGACAACGTACTCATCCATGTCATCGGCCTGATAGGGGTCCGGACAGAACTCAATGATCTGCACCGCACCACACGATATCACGCAAGTGCAGAAAAACAGGAGGACAAGGGAGAGACGACGCATAAAAACCCGGTATCTTCTCTTTTTATAATCAGGGAATATAACCCTTGGGAGATGACAGCGCAGGCGCGGCATGGATCTCCCAATCATAAATCGCCCGTCACCATAGTGAAACTGGGCGGCAGCCTTTCTCCCCGCATCGCTGAGATCGTCCCGGTCCTGCGATCCACTCATCGTCCCCTGCTAATCGTCCCGGGAGGGGGAACTTTTGCCGATGAGGTCCGGCAGTCAGAGGCCGGCACTAATGCTGACGCCGCCCATTGGATGGCCTGCGCCGCTATGGACCAGTACGGGTGGATGCTTTCCGCGCAGGGTATAGGAATAACCACGAAGATCGCACGTCCCCGGGATACATGCGTCCTCCTCCCCTACTGTGCCCTGCGCAGGTATGATCCCCTCCCCCATTCATGGGATGTTACATCCGATACCATCGCCGCATGGGTCGCCGGCAGGCTCGGTGGCGATCTGCTGGTACTCAAATCCGTAGATGGTATCGAAGCCGCCGGGAAACTCATGGCCCGCATAGAAAGCCCCGTGGCAACCGATGTCGTCGATCCCTGTTTTATTCCTTATGTACTCGAACACCGGATCAGGACGTTTATCCTCAACGGTACCGACCCGGTGCGGATCTGCCGCTGGCTTCGTGGGGAGCAGGTTCGCGGTACCGGCATTGGTACAACCTTTTAAAAGTACTAAAAGAGATACTATAGGAATCCTTAAAGGAGCGATATCATGTCAGATAAAAAGTGTACGTCCTGCAGCGCTCCGCTTGCAGAAGAGGGCTCAACAGTCTTTGCGTGCCCCGCGTGCGGTGTCGAGATCACCCGGTGCTACCGGTGCAGGGAGCAGAGTATTCCCTACGTCTGCCCGAAGTGTGGATTCGGGGGACCGTGAGGCATGGGCAAAGTTGCCGTAATTGTCAGGGTCATGCCGGAATCACCGGAAGTTGACCTCGAAAAACTCAAAAGCGCGCTCAAACAGAAACTGCCCGGTATCCAGGATATCCAGGAAGAGCCGATCGGATTCGGACTCAAGGCGCTCAAACTTGCCGCTATCGTCAACGACGCCGGTGGCGAGACGGATGCAATTGAGGGACAACTGAACACAATCCCCGGCGTCGAGCGGGCAGAAATTGTTGAAGTAACGCTCACATAGAATAGGGATCGTTTATCCTTATTCCCGCTGTTTTTAATCGTTTAACTTTACAGACCGGATTTTCCGGAAGGGGATCTCTTCGGCTTTTTAGGAGCGCACGGCTCCTTTTCGCTATCAAGTTTTTCAATAACCTGCTTCGTGGTCGCGCGGATCTTCTCGACTGATTCACCGTATGCAATAACCTCGGACTCATCGATCCTGATGGTCACCGGGAACGCACCGTTCCGGTTGATCCGGGCAGGAACGCCGATACAGACACCGCCGATCCCGTGAACCTCGCTTTTCACATAGGATGAGACGGTCAGGATCCGGTTATCGTCGCCAAGGACCGTTCTTACCAGCGACGCGATTGCTTCGCCGGGACCGTATACTGTCGATCCCTTGTTTTTGATGATCTGTTCGCCGCTGGACTTAACGGACTGGATGAAATCCTGCACCGGCAGGTGCGCGAACGCCGGCAGGTTGGAGATCTTGATCCCACCGATTGTGGTCGCCGACCAGAGCGGCACCATGCTGTCGCCATGTTCCCCGATAATACGGGTGTGGACTTCGCTCACATGTACTTTAAAATAGGTCGCAATCAGCGATTTTAGCCTCATCGAGTCCAGATGCGTGCCAAGGCCAAAGACCTGATTGGGTTTGAGGCCGGAATATTTCAGGGCGACGCATGTCATCACGTCGACCGGATTTGTCACCATGATGATCTTGGTATCAGGTGCAACAGCGCCAATCGTCTTTGCCATAGGCGCGACAATACGGGCATTCCCGAGCGCAAGATCAAGACGATCCTGTCCCGGGCCACGGGGAGTTCCCGCAGTAATAACCACGATATCGGACCCGGCCACATCCTTGAGGTTGGTTGTCCAGGTGATCCTGATATTTGTCCCCCGGGCCGCAAATGAATCAATAAAATCCTGCGCGATGCCTTTTAAGAGAGCCTCGCGCCCTTCGCGCCCGTACAGCTGGATCTCGTTAACATGAGGATCTGCGGAAATAGCATATGCGGCAAAAATACCGACATTGCCGGTTGCACCGATCATGGTGACTTTTGACATGGTATCACAAGAATTGGGGACGTGTTATCGGTCGACTGTACGTCACTCCTTTTGCCCAAGTACTCATCCTCCGCCCCGTTACCCCATGGGCGCCGGATGTCAGCGGTAAGTCTGCTCCCTTCCGGGCCTGAACCGGTTCCCGCAGCGACAGGTCGCCATTCCCTCCGGAATTTTGATACCTGGCCATCGACCTCATGGGACGAGGTTTCAACGTCAGAATACGAGAGGCTCCAGCAGATCGTTGCAGCCTTCGTCAAACTTCGCCCCCCGCGTACCGACGGTTTCGGGTTACAAGTGACGCCGAGCCACCCGGGCTAGTCCCCATATAGCTTTGTCTACCGGTCAATAAATCCTTGTCACTCGTATGCCCAAGTGCCCTTCCGGAATGGACCTTAAAACTAACCCCGCCGAAGGGGCTCTCTTTTCAGGGAACAAACACATCTCCGCCTATACGTCTCTGCCAGTTGCCGAGCAGTATGGATACCTCCTTCTGGTTGTTCTTGTCAAAAATATCCAGCGCAGCCACCGGGTGCGCATCCCCGGGGATCACGCGATCCAGTTTCCGAAAATCCCCCTGGTAAACTTCGATGGTCTGCCGGCCCACGGTCTCGGCAATCTTCACCGGTTCCCGGGCGACCGGGTGACGGGCCATATCCCCGAGCTGCCCGTAGATCCGCACCTCTTTTGCATCGAAGTAAACGCGATTGACTTCGAGATTAAACGCCGACCAGAACGCTGAGGCGTACCAGGCATCGTTCATGACCACATGTGGCACACCAAGGCACGCTGCTGCAAGGCCAAGCGTCCCCGGCCCCGAGCATGCATCTACAAAGAAGGGAACCGGTGGTTTTCCCACGTGGGCCGCAACCGACCGCAATTTGGGATAACCTGAGCGCGGAAACTCGATATGGATGAGGGACTGTTGTTTGTACACAACAAGAGGCCCGGAGGCAAGCGGATAAATATCTGCCCTGACATCGCAACCGGCAAGGAGCGTATAGACCCGCGGTACCGTATCCACATCGTGGGAGACAAGCCCGGGAACAAAATCCGCGGTTTTAACGACGCCCCGGACTTCGGGAACTTCGGCGACGATCCGCCGGGCCGCCTTCTCCTGCACCTTCCCTGACAACAGCAGCAGTGATTTTGCCGGAAGAAACGGGGGAAGGTCCATCGCAAAGCCGGGATGAATGAGCGGCGATCCGACAGCGATGAGCGGATCGCTGGAGGTGAGATCGCCTTCCTCCCGCATGATCACGTACATGTGCGCAAAAACTTCGTCGATAAACCGTTTCCCGCAGGAACATGGTGCTGCATACGTAAGTGCAGGGAGCGGCGCACGTTTGTCAAGAACCCGCATACTGCACTCTGCACAGGGAAGAAACCGCGTGGGAAGATCTTTGAGGATCTCCGGCGCTGAATGAACACAATCACTGCCGCAAACGGGACATTCCATAAAAGGGTGCTTGGAATCTCCTGCCATAGAAACTTTGCCAAATACTTTCACGAATGGGGTAGTGATGATAGGCGTCCGGAAAAATGTCCAATATGTCACCATCTGTAGGAACGCACATAAACTACCTTAGGTTCACTCCGAAACTATGAAAACCGGTAAAACAGTACGAAGGTTCCCCGCCTCAGGGCCCCTCCGGGGCACGGCGGGGCAAGGGATTTTTTTTTAGTTTGGCTTTTCGTGTAAATATCAGGTCCTGATCCGCCGCGGGGGCGCCCCTTCGGGGGCGGCGGCACGCATCATACATGGGAGAGGGAGATAACAATCCCATCACCATATCTGGATGATTTTCATAAGAAAGATTACGAGAAAAAGGACAGAGCGATAATTACAATGGGCCTGATGCGATTCGAACGCATGACCGCCCGGTTATGAGCCGGGCGCTCTAACCGGACTGAGCTACAGGCCCATAAGCGCCGCCAACAGGACTCGAACCTGTGACATGCTGGTTAACAGCCAGCCACTCTACCAACTGAGTTATGGCGGCAACAGACTTCTGTGCCTTAATAGGTTCTTTGTGAGGCTTTTTAAAGGTAACTAAGGGGGGGGAATGACGTTACCGGTCTGCCTGAAACCACGGGACGTGGACAATACGGGAGAAATCCGCGGGGGAATTGCCGGTCAGGGTTTTTTCATCGCGTTCACGAGCCGGATGATATCGTCCAGGTCCTCGTTTAAGTGCGCAAAGAGTTCCAAGGTCCGCTCGGTTGCGACCGCTCCCTCAGATGATGCGCGGATGTACCCCAGCTGTTCGAGCACATGAAGGGAGTACCGTATCCGGTGCGACGGGAGATCGAGGATCTCGGCAAGCTTCATGATCCCGATCGGCTGGTGTTCCGCCACCGTCCGGGCCACTTCGATGTGCCGGCTTAAGAGTTCAATCTCTTCCTTCATTCTCTTGAGCATGGTATCGCCACGGAACAATCCCGCTTCCTTTTATTCTGTTCCTCTCTTCTTACCTTTATTTCAATGCTCATCAAGCCATGCTTTGGTCGACCGGTATTTCAGGACAAAGTTCCATGAAAGCACAACGGCAATGGCCAGCATGACTGCCACGGCAGGAAGCCGGTACGGGTCCGGGACAAGGAAGATCGCGAGCACCGCAAGCGCCACGAGCAGGATGATCGCGTTGAGCTGGACGGCTAGCCGGTAAAATTTCCACTTGAACTGTTCTTTTGTTGTTTCGTCCATGACTCGTACGTTGAATTCGGGAATAAAAGTACTTGACGTTTCAGCGCGTAAATGTACGGCAATGGATCCACTGGACGCTGCAATGAAGAAGTGCAGGGCAGATGCCTTTGTGCACTATGCCGGAGGAGAGGACGCCGATATGCGCTACCTTTCCAGGTTTGTGATGCATGACCCCTTTGTCTTTTTTAAAAAGCACCGGCAGCCCGGGACCATCATTGTCCCCCTGATGGAAGCCGAGCGGGCCTCCCGTGAATCGATCGCCGCCGTCATGACCCGGACGCAGGCAGGCCTTCCCGGGATCGCAAAAAAAGAGAAGAACCCATGGAAGGCGGCCGCGCAGATGATCGCAGGACAGGCCGGAAAGACCCTGCTCATCTCGCCCACCCTTCCCGCGGCGCTCCTGCGGGCGCTCGAAGAGTCTGCCCGGGTGATCGTTGACGAAGGGACCATTGAACAGATGCGTGCAAAAAAAACGCCCGAAGAGATCCGGCTCATTCAAACGGTGCAGAAGAAAACCGAACGCGTGATGGCACTTGGGATCTCACTTATCAGAAACGCGACCACAAAAAAAGGCATCCTGTACCATGATGGCACACCGCTTACTTCGGAACTGGTGCGGACAGCGATGCACAAGCAGCTTATGGATGACGGCTGCCGTGCGGTGGAGACCATCATCTCGTGCGGCGAGGATACTGCGTTTCCGCACATCATCGGGAGCGGCCCGCTCAGGCCAAATGTTCCCATCGTGATCGACATGTTCCCCCGGGACGAGGCAACGGGATATTACGCGGATATGACCCGCACCGTCTCGAAAGGAAAACCGGACCGGCAGATTATCGATATGTACGAGGCAGTAAAAGAGGCCCAGCAGATCGGGATCTCCCGTATAAAAGCCGGGGTGTCGGGCGCGGATGCCCATAACGCTGTCGTCGACTATTTCAAAAGCCGGGGCTATGAGAGCGATACCCGGGGGTTCATCCACAACCTCGGTCACGGCGTCGGGCTCCAGGTCCACGAACTCCCCACGATCGGGGCGGCGGGCACAACACTAAAAGAGGGTTTTGTCGTCACGGTCGAACCGGGCCTTTATTACCCCGGGGTCGGCGGTATCCGGCTCGAAGACATGGGCGCGGTGCGCGCAAAGAAATTTACGGATTTCACGAAATATGAGGAGAACCTGATCGTATGAATGACGAGATACTCGAAAAATACGTGACTGCAGGAAAACTTGCCGCCACTATCTTAAAAGAGAGCAGACAGGAAATACGGGTCGGCAGGTCCTACCTTGAACTGGTAGAATCCGTGGAGGCCCGGGTGAAAAACGAGGGCGCAGATCTTGCCTTCCCGCTCAACGTCTCCTTAAACGAGGACGCGGCGCACGATACCGCATCGACCGGTGATGAGCGGGTCTTTGCCAGAGGAGATGTCGTCAAGTTCGATCTCGGGGTGCAGATCGACGGCTACATCGCGGATACCGCAACAACAGTCGACCTGGGAAACAACGAGCTCCTCCTTGAAGCGTCCCGCGAGGCGCTCGAAGCGGCGATAAAACTGGTCCGTCCGGGTGTTACTACCGGAGAACTGGGCGCAGCGGTCGAAAAGGAGATCCTGGGCAGGGGATACCGGCCCATTGCAAATCTCACCGGTCACGGTCTCGACCAGTACGTGGCCCACATGGACCCGACAATCCCCAACATCAGCATCCATGGCGGCACGGTGCTTGAAGAAGGCATGGCGATTGCCATTGAACCATTCGCCACGACCGGGAGCGGGCGTGTCGGCGAGAAGACACGGGTCGAGATCTACTCCCAGATCGCAGAAAAACCTGTCCGGATCCCATCAGCCCGTGCAGTCATGGAGCAGATCAGTGCTCTTCACGGACTTCCCTTCTCCCGCCGCTCGCTCAACGATAAAAAGAAGGATCTCGCACTCCTCGGTCTGGCCAGGTCCCAGATTGTCCACGGCTACCCGGTCCTTTCAGATATCCCGGGCTCGCTTGTCTCCCAGCATGAGCACACCCTGATCGTGACTGCCGATGGCTGCATCGTGACAACCCGGTGATGGGATAGGTATAAAGATTCAGGCGTTAAATAGTAAAGGTTACAGCCATGTCCGGAGATTTGGAAAGCCTGCGCATCATGGAAGTCCTGCTGACTGCCGAAATTTTTAACCAGAACCCGACGCTCGATCTCAATGACCTGACACCCGTGTGCCGGGAGATGTTCTGTTCCGGGGATACCAAAAGCATCAAGCGCCCGGTTTATGTGAGCGACGGGTTGATCAAGCGTACGCTCGACATCGCGGCTGCGCATGAGAAGATCGCCAAAAACCCGTTCGTGTCGTACGAGGACTTCGGCCAGCGTCTGAAGATTACTACCCTCAAACCGGCCGCGGAATGGTTTCTTGCACAGGGGGGTAAGTCGCTCATCGGGCAAAACCCGGCCCTTGCCTTTTTCTTTGAATCTTTCAACGGCACGGGGATCTCCTACAAGGAAGTACGGAAGGCAAACCCGCCTTACGAAGACACCAAAGCCAGTCTCGATGCCAAAATCACCAAACTGATCGGTGAGGATGAGAAAATCAGGGGAGCCCTCGATCTTGTGATCGTGAGCGCTCCTGAAGAGGTCGAGCAGCGGATGGACGATATTGTCTGCTCGCCGGAGCAGACCGCGATCATCGAAAAGATCCACCACGCACTGCACCACCGTGATTTCCTGAACCGCCACCGGATTTACGAAGTGGGAAAACTTCTTTTCGTCGGCCCGCCCGGCACCGGGAAAACCTCGCTCGCCCTTGCGATGGCCCATGATATGCACATGCCGGTTCTCGAAGTCCGGCTCTCGATGATCACATCCCAGTACCTCGGGGAGACTTCCAAAAACATCGACAAGATCTTCGAGCTTGCAAAGAAAATCTCGCCCTCGATCCTCTTTATCGACGAGTTCGATTTTGTCGCAAAGAGCCGGGTCAGCGACGACCATGGCGCGATGAAGCGGGCGGTCAACGCACTCCTGAAAAATATCGACCGTATCAGCCTGATCAAAAACAGCGTCCTGTTGATCGGTGCCACCAACCACCCGCAGTTGCTTGATGAAGCCGCGTGGCGACGGTTTGATGAGGTCGTGGAGTTTGCCCTGCCCGATGAGGAGATGCGAAGAGAGATCCTAAAGAACGTCACATCATCCATGGCCTGCACCTGCGACTACCAGGAGATGGCGGCACTGACCGAGGGCTTCTCTGGTGCCGATATACGACTCATGGTAAAAGAGGCGCTTCTCTCGGCGCTCATGGACAAGCGCGAAGCCATCGACCACAAGGATCTCGAAACAGGGATCCGCATGGTCAAAAACCGTGAAGCGATCCGGAACCTGAACTGGATGTAGGATGAAGTTCACACTGCTCGGTACCGGGGATGCAATCGGGACCCCGAAGATCGGGTGCGACTGCCCCCAGTGCATGCGTGCGCAAAAGACCGGCACCGGCCGGCTGCGGACATCCATCCTCATCGAAAAGGACGGCCACCACATCCTGGTGGATTCCTCGCCCGACCTCAGGCAGCAGCTCCTCCGGCACGGCTCACCCCATATCGACGCGGTGATCTGGACCCACGGGCACTACGATCATTTCATGGGCTTTGGCGAGTTTTACCGGGTGCAGAAGGTACCCCCGGTCTTTGCCGCCGACACGGTGCTCCGGTACTGCGGCGAGACGTTCAGGTTCCTGAACTTTGACCGGATGCCGGTGGAACCCTATGTGCCGTTTAATCTCTTCGGGATCACGATCACGCCGTTTCTGGTAAAGCATCCCCCGGCCTATACCTGCGGATTTGTCTTTGAAGCGGGCGGGGCGAGGGTTGGGTATACATCGGATACCAACCGGGACATCCCGCAGAAAAGCCTCGACCTGCTCGAAAACCTCGACCTGCTCCTGCTTGACGCCCTCGTGCCCTCGCATATCACGATCACGAAGCACATGAACTATCTCGATGCCTGCACGCTTGCCGAAAGTCTGCACCCGAAGGCGTTCCGGTGCGTCCACGTCAGCCACGTGATGCCTTGGGAGTACCCGCATCTTGGATATGACGGCGAAATCTTCGAGTTTCCATAAAAAAAGAGGCTTAAACCGATCTGGTTAACACCGGAATTATGAAAAATCGTTTAAACGGGTGTGAGGGTTCCCCGCCTCAGGGCCCCTTAAGAGACCCGGCGGGGCAGGGACGTTTTTTTATTATTTCATAGTCACTGATCCGCCGAGGGGGAGCCCTGTCGGGTGCGGCGGCGTTCATCGTTCATGGGGAGGAAGGGAACAATCTCCTCATCACATCGGATTGATTCGAGTTTCGTAGGAAACCATCCTTTTATTCCGGACCGGTTAGAGAGGATTTTTTTTACGGCACCATGCCGCACTCACCCATACTTTAATAGTTTACAGGTTCCCAAACATAGGTGCATGATTGTAAAAGTACTTGAACTCGAAAAAGACAAGGCACGACTCGTCATCCAGGGGGAGGGCCACACGTTCATGAACGCCCTTGTCGAGGAAATCCTGACCGATCCGGACGTCGATGTCGCAAAATACACCATCGAGTTCCAGTTCTCAGACCCGGAGCTGCTGGTGACCACCAAGAGCGCTAAGAAAAACCCCCTGACCGTCATAAAGAAGGCCTGCAAAAAACTATCCGGCAACTGCGACGCCCTCATCAAAGGCCTTGCAAAACAGAAATAAGTGCCCACAAAAATAGTTCTTAATATTCTTTTTTGGCTCTTATCAGCACGCATATTATTCGACGTCACAAGCCGGCAAAACTAAAACAATAATCCTTTTTTTTTGAATTTCTGTAACGGGAAGAGAAGAGGGAAAGATTTTTGGATCCAACCCGATATGGGCAGGATCAGTGCCAACATTCACCTGATCCTCTGACACACCCTTAATCTTTGAGAGGAATCCCCGATATTGACGGCATAGGTCGCACCGGACATTCCAAGAAGCACAATTATTGGGACTTTTGTTTTGGAAAAAAATTACAACGATACGCGGTAATTTCATTCTGTGGGATCGCCTAGCTGGTCTATTGCCGGCATTTTAGGCAAACCAGATGGGGTATTGTATGAAACGCCTTACCATTCGATATTCGTTCCCACGCCTGTTTCCAGGATCGGACAAAACTCTGCAAGAATTATTTTAGACGATAACGATGTGCAGTGGCAGGCATGTACCGCCTTTAGCGCGAGATCCCGTAGATAGGTACAGGTGCCTTTCATCTGTTCCGGTGATGGCTTGAGCAGGTGGAACCCGCCGATGATATCGATGATCCGGCGCTCCCCGCAAACTTCCTGTGCGTATTCGGTGATATTGCAGATACCGGCATGGGAGCACCCGGTAATGATCACGAGTCCTTCAGGAGTACGGCAGGCCAGTGCGGAATCATCAAGGAGCTGGTCCTGTTCGACCTGCCCGTCAGGCATCACGATCCTGCGCTTGCCCGGGGCGGTATGTTCAAACCCGAACCTCCGGGGAATTTCGCCGAGGAACACCAGATCCGGGGTAAGCCAGAACGGTTTTGCGGAAAGACTGAGGGAAAACTGGCGTCCTGCCTCTTCTTCCGGTATAAGGGAACCGATGTTTGGAAGCGGGGGGCTGGGTTTTGGATAAAAACAATACGGATGGGCAACTAGGACTGGTTTTTTATGAGAAAGAGAATGAATCTCTGCCCCTGCCAGTTTTTGTACAAGGTGCACCAAACCCCAGGTATGATCCAGGTGACCGTGGGAGAGCACGACATAATCAAGGTCAAGCAGGTCGATCCCCATCGTTTCAGCATTCCGGATGAATGCATCCGAATAACCGGTATCAAAGAGGATTCGCCGGTCCCCTGTTTCGATCAGGATCGAAAGACCGGGTTCCCCAAGGAAATACCGATCGATGAGCGTGTTGTTATCGACCAGCACTGAAAGGGAAACCCGGGCTGTCATGGAGAGATATCACGCAGGAGAAGAAATTAGACTTTTCTTTTCGGCGACTCTGCAGGGAAGAATGCTGGCGCGATGATTTCACGCCCCCCCTCTACTCCTGCACTGTCACGGTGCGACATTTTAAATGATTTATGCGCATATGAGTAATTATAACAACACAACTACAGAGTGACACAATGCCAGAACCAACAACCAGCACAACCAACACCGAGAAACCAGCCGCCCCCGCCCGGCGAGGGTGTATCGATGAACATACCTGCGCGTGCGGTGAAAAACACGAAGAACATGAAAGTGGGGTCAGCCACCGGGAAGCCTGCACGTCCCCCTTAAAATTCGGCGATACCTGCTGCTGCCAGTCCGAAGAGGATGCCAAAAATGCACGCCATCCCTGCGGGCATGGACCGCGTTGTCACTAAGATCATCCCGTTTTTACAAAAGATGACCAGCACGGAACGATGAGAGTGACGGCCGGTTCTTTTCTGATCCCTGACCTGCTTGAGCAGTACATGAAGGAGAGTGGATACACGGAACGCTGGATTACCGTCCAGGAGATCCGTGCCCGTTTTCAACCGGACTGCCCGTCAGGTCAGGCAATTTCCGGGTTTCTTGGCAGGAACCACAACGGGGCCTTTGCTGCCTGCCGGTATAAGGTGACAAAGATTGAAAAATTTCAGGACACGATACCCCCCTACCGGGTCTTCAGGAGGTATTTCGTGCAGGAACGGCCGGTCCGGCAAAACCACACACGGTAGGGACAAATCAATAAAACAAACTGTCCCGGTAAGACTGTTATACTATTCCGGATACATTCTATCAAGGAGCATGCGATAGTGCCTGATGAGATTTCCATCCAAAATGAATGCCCCCGCCGGGGAAGACCCCGGCTCAGGCGTACCATCACCAGCACGTCAGAATCGCGCTGCTACAAGCCCTGCTGCTGTCCGGAGGAGGAAGGGACCGGGATCTTGCTGCAGCCCGATGAGATCGAGCTCATCCGGCTCATCGATCTGGAGGGCCTGGAGCAGGAAGAAGCGGCGGAAAAACTCGGTGTCTCCCGTAAGACCGCATGGCGGGACCTGCACGAGGCCCGTCGCAAGATTGCCGATGCACTGGTGAACGGGAAAGGGATCGAGATGGCCGGTTGCCAGAAAGCAGCGGAAGGCCGGTGCCCGAAGTGTCCCCGGTAAGATGCCACAGCCTTTTTTCCTGACCGTTTCTGACAGTTCCGTCATCTTTTTATGTTTTCGCTCATATGGGTAATTACCCCCTCCCGAAATGAGGATTGCGAGGCAACTCTTATGAGCAACGAACCAATGAAAATACCTGTGGATTATCATGAGGCTGCGGAAACCCTGAAAAAAATACTGGGCCTGAAAGGCTCCCCGGTAGCCATCAGATTCGCACCATCAAAAGAGGATATCCCGGCCGGGATGGCGGAGCTCGACAAGACCATCCGGCACTGTTCGATGGTGAACCTTGCCCGGAGCGAGGGGAAGATCTTCTACGCTCCTGCGGACAAACATGAGTGCAACGGCGGCGCATGGGCGCTGGGTCTCAAGGAGATAACGCCGACCTTAAAGAACGGCGAATTTTACTTTAAGCTGGGCAAATTTGACAGTGCGGCTGCCTGCAAACGGACCATCGAGAAGGTCACGCACCTTAGCCCGGGTGAGACGTATGCAACGCTCTATGCCCCGCTGGAGAGAACGCCATTCACCCCGCAGGTCATCCTGATCGTGACAACGCCCAGAAACATGCTCAAGCTCGCCCAGAGCACGCTCTTCCGGCTTGGCGGGAGAATCTACGCAGAGTTCTCCGGTATCCAGTCTGTCTGTTCGGATGCAACAACACAGACCTACCTGACCGGGCGGCCGAACTTCTCTCTCGGCTGTGACGGATCGAGGAAGTTCTCCGGAATTACCGATGATGAGATGGTGATGGGGTTCCCGGCCGAGATGCTCCCCGAGATTACTGCCGCGTTAAAGATTGTGATCGGTGCAGCCGGTTCGAAATAAGTACCCGGGATACGGGATCATGGCGGAAGAGTGAATGCCGGCGCTACGGTGGCGACAGGGAGATGCACGTACGAAGCTCCCTCCCGCACGATTTCTTTTTTTGCACTTGATCCTTAAATCTTTATGCTCATATGTGTAATAATCCCACTAGAAACAAATCGGGGGATTTTACATGCCGAACTTTGACGGGACCGGGCCGCTGAAACGGGGACGGGTAATCGGGCGGGGACGTGGACCCTGCAGGCAATGTACTGAAGATTGTACACAAAAGGCAGAGAACAGGAAAACCCCGGTCCGGAACGAGACTGCTAAAGAATAACACCTATTTGAGAAGATGAGATGATGCCAAAACCATTCATCAGCGTGAATAACCTCTTCATGGACTTCGATGATACACGGGTCTTAAACAACGTATCATTTGAGATCCCGGAAGGGGAGATCATGGGAGTCATCGGGCGGAGCGGAGCGGGAAAAAGTGTCCTGATGCACCTCTTGAGGGGCGTCGAACAACCTCCGACCAAAGGCTCGATCGTCTATCACATGACCGCCTGCAATCGCTGCACATATATGGACATGCAGAGCCGGGCCGGTGGCCGGTGCCCGGAGTGCGGCGGGGACCTGGTCGCGGTGGATGTTGACCTCTGGGACGAGAAAAGCAACGGGATGAAGTCCCGGGTCATGAACCGGACCGCGATCATGTTCCAGCGCACGTTTGCACTCTATGGCGATGACCGGGTAATCGAGAATGTGCTGCATGCGCTCGACGATATCCGGTACCCGCAGGAACAGGCGATAAACCGGGCAGCCGACCTGATTGACCAGGTGAAACTCTCCCACCGTATGATGCATATCGCCCGGGACCTCTCCGGCGGTGAGAAACAGCGGGTGGTACTTGCCCGGCAGCTGGCAAAGAACCCGGCAATGCTCTTTGCTGACGAACCGACGGGAACGCTCGACCCGGAGACCGCCCGGCTGGTACATGCCATGCTTATCGAAGCGGCACGGCGGAATACCATGGGCATGGTGGTGACCTCACACTTCTCGCAGGTGATCGAGGAGATGGCGGATCGTGCGATGCTGCTCGTAAACGGTGAGATCGTCGCAATAGGTTCACCAAAGGACGTGATCCATTCGTTTGTGAAGGACTATCAGGAGATCGAGGAATCAGCCCCCGCTAAGTTGGGAGAAAAGATCCTTTCTGCGCGGGATGTGACCAAACGGTACGTTTCGGTTGACCGTGGTGTTGTGCGGGCAGTAAATTCCGTAACGTTCGATGTGGCAAGAAAGGAAATTTTCGGCATCATCGGGAAGAGCGGGGCGGGAAAAACCACGTTGTCCCGGATTATTGCCGGCATCATCGAACCGACAAGCGGGGAGATGAACATCCTGATCGGGGAGAATTGGGTGGACATGACCAGACCCGGTATTAACGAACGGGGAAGGGCAAAGGAGTATATCGGCCTCCTGCACCAGGAATACGACCTGTTCCCGCACCGGACGGTTCTCGATAACCTTACCGATGCGATCGGCCTTGAATTTCCCAAGGAACTGGCCATGAGAAAAGCCATTGTCACCTTAAAGACGGCCGGGTTTTCCGAGGGAAAGAGCAAAGAGATCCTTCACCGGTTCCCGGGTGAATTATCTGATGGCGAACGGCACCGGGTGGCGCTTGCCCAGGTACTGATACGGGAACCGCGGATCGTGATCCTCGACGAGCCAACCGGCACGATGGACCCGATCACCAAGCAGGATGTAAAACATTCGATCTTAAACGCACGCGATGAGATGGACGAGACCTTCATTGTGGTCTCCCACGACATGGGTTTCGTACGGGACATCTGTGACCGGCTCGCCTTTATGCGGGGCGGGAAGATCATCCAGATCGGCCCGACTGCTGAAGTCCTTCGTCAAGTGACCGAAGATGAGAAGCATGATTGAACTGCGCCAGTGATTCCCAAACGATTCCAGAGATACGGATACCATGACTGCACACAAAACAAAGAAAGAACAAACCTGTACTGAAAACTGCAGTACCTGTGCCCCGGCACAGCCGCACAGCACTCCAAAAGGGCTGCCACCGAAAGCAAAGATCGACGTGAAGCACGTCATCCTCGTCCTGAGCGGCAAGGGGGGCGTGGGGAAATCCACCGTCTCGGTAAACCTGGCGTACGCCCTTGCAAACCACGGGAAAAAGGTCGGCCTGCTCGATCTCGATTTCCACGGCCCCAACATCCCCAAGATGCTCGGGATCGAAGACCAGCGGCCGACGGTCCTTGCACACACTATCGAGCCCGTGCATGTGACCGGGAACCTTGCGGTCATGTCAATGGCGTTCCTCCTGCCGGACACGAGCACCCCGGTGGTATGGCGCGGCCCGATGAAGATGGGCGCCATCCAGCAGTTCCTTGCTGAAGTGAACTGGGGTGCCCTCGATTATCTCGTTGTCGACCTGCCGCCCGGTACCGGGGACGAGGCGCTCACGATCGCCCAGCTCGCGCCGAACGTGCGGGGAGCCGTGATCGTGACGACGCCGCAGGATGTCGCCGTCATGGATGCCACAAAGGCGGCAAAGTTCATTGAGAAACTGGAACTGCCGGTTCTCGGGGTTATCGAGAACATGAGCGGGATGGTCTGCCCCCATTGCGGCGGGACGATCAACCTGTTCAGCACGGGGGGCGGAAAAAAGGCGGCCGGGGACCTGGGAGTCCCGTTCCTGGGGGCAATCCCTCTCGATCCGGAGATGGTAAAAGCCGGCGATGAGGGGCGTCCCTATATCCTCCGCCATGCGGATTCCCCGACAGCAAAAGCCGTGGATGAGGTTATGGAGCATCTCGTGGAACTGATCGAATCTGATCTGAAATAATGAGATGGCCACTTGAGATCAGAGCCGGTCATACAGAAGATCCAAAACTACTATGAGAAAATATCCCGGGATGCCGGAACTGCTGGAGCAGTTCATGCAGGAACAGGACGCGGAGGAGCATTGGATCACGGTACAGGAACTCCGTGACCGCTTCGGCCTGACACGGTACCAGTGCAACACCGTTTCCGGATTCCTGCGCCGGCTGGAATTTGGCACGTTCGGCCGGTTTTCCTACAGGGTGCTCAAGATCGAGCAAGTGAAAGGGGCCGGACCTTCGGATCCCCCGAAATGCCGGTATCTCATTAAATGTAAACATTCCCGCAGGGAAGACCTGCCCGGCAAACAACGGGAGATGGGGCCGGAATGCGCAACCATATCAGTGAGAGGCAATACCGGTAACGGAGCTACTTCGCAGCAAGGCGCTCATCCGGATGATCATGGTACAATTTTAATTTGAAGACCATGTGCAAGGATTAAGAAACATCTGCGGAATAATGACAGTTTCATCTTAAGAAAATCGTTCCATCCCCCGGGGCGGATAAAAGACCAGCTCCGGGATAGTCTTGGGGAGCATGGAAAAATTTCGACCGGTAAGATGGAGGAGGAAATCAGAAAAATTCAGTACCGCTCCTGAACATTGCATACGATTGGAGCGTCCGCGAGATCTTGATTGCTCCCGTAAAACAGCCGTAAAACCGCCTGTTTTGATCCGGCCGAAAATGCGGCCTTATATTTACCCTGTTTGCCAGATAAGGCCCAAATTGAACCCCATATAATGCCCCTCGCCGCTTTATAGTGGCCTTGTAACGGCCATTATTTCTTTCATCAACAGAATACCCATCCGGACCTTGTTTCGGGCCTTAAAATCGCAATATGAGGTTGTTATAATTTGTCCGTTTGGCAAAATAAGACCGATTTGGGGGTATTTTGAAACGGAGCCCGATACGGGCTTCTTTTGGGGTGATCAAAGGGCAATCGGAACCTGGATTGAGCCCGGATTGGGCGAGGGTATTGGCGGGGGTGTAGGGAATCACCCGGCCTTCCCCACGCCGCCCGAATGCCCCGGTCGATCCTGATTTATTCAGCCCGTTCGGTAAAGACAATCGATCCGGAGATCCGCGAGATCTTGATCTTCACGCTCTGGCCGGGTTTCGCGTTTGCCACGTACATGATGTAGCGGCCCATCTTCACGACCCCGTCGCCACGCTTTGAAAGCGACTGGATCTCAACATCTATAACCTGTCCCTCTTCAAGGTTCTCCGAGACAGGTTCGGTTCTCACCTTGCGCTTCCTGACCGGACGGTGACCTCCGCAGGCATCGCAGCGGAGGGTGAGAATCCGGTCATCCTTGACGAGACGCGTGTCAGGCTTACCGCACTCGGAACAGATCACGTAATCGTCGACATAACTCTTGATGATCATCCGGAACAGCGAGATCTCGAATTTCCCATTGAAAATCGCACGGGTGCCATCGATCTTTCCCGACGTTCCCAGCTCCCCGAGGATGTACTTCATCAGGTGATCCTTGTCGCGACGGACTTTGTCGGCAATCTCGGCAAAATTTTCAAGGATAGTGGTCTTACCCTCAATGTATGCCTTTGCCTCGGGGACTACAAAACGTTCAGAGGAGGCGGTTTTTTCCGATATATGGGAATAGGCCTTTTTTAAGAGATCATCATAAGAGTCCGTCATACGTGTATACTATAAGGGCTGCATAGGTGCAAAAGTCTTTCTCAAGCACCGGATCCTGATCTGCCCGGTGAAAAAAGGTACACAATTGACGGCATACCGGGAGACATAAAAGAGATCACAAAAAAAGGACTTGAGCGAACGGTCTCACTGACCGATCAAGAATGTCCCCCCGGAAGATCACACCAGTTTTGGTGCGGCTGCCGACACAAATGCAACAACCCCGGCGTTCTTTGCATCGTCCTCGATATCCTTCTGGTCTATCGATGTAAATCCCATAAATTTCATACCCCGGCTCTCGATCCATTTTTTGAATACTTCCTTGCTCTGGCCGGGCCGGCCGCCGCAGGTGACAAACGCAACTGCCCGCTTATTCTCACAACCGGTCAGGGTATCGATGATTGTATGGATGGCCGGCGTCGGCCTGAACGCCCAGACCGGCGAGCCGAACACAAGAAGATCGTACTCCTTTACGTCCAGATGAGATGGCTCGATCGTCGTTTTATCCTCACTCATTGCCGCTTTGCACTGCATAAGAAACCGCGTCAGCGAGGAGTGCTGTGCAGTATCGGTCACTTCCACAAGGTGACTGTCAACAGTGGCAGATGCAATATGCTGTGCAATGTGCCGGGTGTTTCCCGTTTCGGAATGATAGATGATGCAGATCTTCATACAGAATAGAACGTACCTCCTGCCCAAAAAAGTTTCACACGTGAATGGAATACGCAAACGTTGACCGGAACCAGATTAAAAAAAGGTATAAAAAACGGGTATTGTTATCTTCTGAACTGGGGCATCATGGCCCGTACTTCCTTACCGGTCTCTTCAAGGAGGTGCTCCTCGTCAGCCTTCGTGAGCGCGTTGAAGACCGGGCGGTTGACCATATTTTCGAGCATCCATTCCTTTGCGAACTCGCCGCTCTGGATCTCGCCAAGGATCTCCTCCATCGCCTCATAGGCTTCAGGCCCGATCACCCGGGGGCCTCTTGTCAGATCCCCGTACTGCGCCGTGTTGCTCACATACTGGCGCATGTTCGTAAGACCGCCTTCGTAGATCAGGTCAACGATCAGCTTAAGTTCGTGGCAGACCTCGAGGTATGCCATCTCGGGCGCATAGCCGGCATTCACGAGCGTCTCAAACCCTGCCTTGATAAGCGAGGACGCTCCCCCGCAAAGGACTGCCTGTTCACCGAAAAGATCGGTCTCGGTCTCCTCGCGGAAGGTGGTTTCAAGGACGACGGCACGCGTCGCGCCGATACCCTTTGCATACGCGAGCGCGGTCTTGTGGGCTTTGCCCGAGTGATCCTGCTGGACGGCAATAAGCGCGGGAACTCCCTTGCCCTCCTCGTACTGCCGGCGCACCATGAAGCCGGGCCCCTTTGGCGCCACCATGATGACATCGATATTTGTTGGCGGCACGATCTGGCCGAAGTGGATGTTGAACCCATGGGAGAACATCAATGTCTTGTTCTCGGAGAGGTGCGGCATAATCTCGCTTTTGTAGACTGATGCCTGAAGTTCATCGGGCAGGAGGATCTGGATAATGTCTGCCTTCTTTGCCGCTTCAGGAACGGAGAGAACGGTCATGCCGTCTTTTGTCGCGGCGTCCCAGCTCTTTCCCTTGCGCAGGCCGATGATCACATCAAGTCCGCTGTCACGCAGGTTCAGGGACTGTCCGCGCCCCTGGGAACCGTATCCCATCACCGCGATCTTCTTGCCCTTCAGCACCGAGAGATCGGCATCGGATTCATAGTATTTCTTCATCATATGCTAATCCCTTTGATATCAGCAACAATGCACATAAATATTATATGGAAAAACTAAAGAAGAACATTCGAAAATCAGCATGGATGCGATGACTTATTAAAGACGCAGCAGTGGACAACGCCCCGGATCAGCCGTTCAGCGGGAAACTGCCCGATGTCCAGGCAACATCGCCCGATGTCAGGATCAACCTTACCCGGGTCGGGGTAAAAAATGTAAAAAAACTTGTGGAAGTCTCCCGCCCAGATAAAAGGCCGATGATATTTATCTCGAACTTCGATGTCTACGTGGACCTGCCCGGCAGCCTGAAAGGTGCTAACCTGTCCCGGAACTTTGAGGTGATCGATGAAGTGCTCCAGCAGGCGATCGATGGCAAGGTCAGCGAGATCGAGAACCTCTGCAGCGCGGTGGCACGCAAACTGCTCGACCGTCACGAGTACGCCGATCGCACGGAGGTACTCATGCGCAGCGAATTCATGGTCAAACGCGAGACACCCGTGAGCCACACAACCTGCCATGAAGTCGTCAAGGTGCACGCGCGGGCGATTGCAAAAAGAACCTTCCGCGAACCGATGGTGCGGAAAAGCATCGGTGCCGAAGTCACGGGCATGACCGCGTGTCCCTGTGCCCAGAACATCATGAAAGAGCGGGCAAACAACGTCCTTGAAGGGCTCGGGGTTGACCAGAAGACCATCGACGCATTCTTTGCCGAAGTCCCGATGGCCACCCACAACCAGCGGGGCCGGGGCTTCCTCTGTATCGAGACCGATGACGACGAGCATGTCGACCTTGAAAAGATTATCCGGATCATCAAGGAGTCCATGAGCGCAGGTATCTACGAGCTCCTCAAGCGCGGCGATGAAAGTGCGGTGGTACTTGCCGCGCATAAAAATCCGAGGTTTGTGGAAGACTGCGTACGGGAGATGGCCAAAAAAGTCCTGACCGGATTTGACTATCTTCCGGGCGATGCCGTGGTTACCATCAAGCAGACCAATGAAGAAAGCATCCACCAGCATGACGCGTACGCCGAACGGAGAGCTACGCTCGCAGAACTGCTGGACGAGCTCAATGGCGACAGGAAATCATGGGATTAAATGATAAAAAACCGGATATAATAATGGATCGTTAATATAAAGGAATTGTAGTTTTTTTCCAGCCCGCTGGCGCGGCCGGAAAAGAACGGTATTTTTTACACCGTTTTTAGTTTAATGGCCGATTCTCGCGCATATTCCTGATTTTGGCATTGGGAAGATAAAACAATAAACGTTATAAAAGGGTCAGTAGAAGATAGTGTTGAACGTACTTTGTACGGTCAATTATCTCTAGAGATGAGAGAGTATAGAGTAATTTTTGTAACGCGTTACGAACAACTCAACATTCTAATGAGGCGATAATATTGTCGAAAGTTGTAGAGATTTCCCCAACCACAAGACATGAAGGACACTCCAAACTGGTCCTGAAGGTCAACGATCAGGGTATCATCGAGACGGGTAACTGGTGTTCCATTACCCCGGTGAGGGGCGTCGAGAAGCTTGCCGTTGGCAAGACCCCCGAACAGGTGCCGAAGATCGCATCCCGTGTCTGTGGTATCTGTCCGATTGCCCACAACCTTGCGGCTACTGAAGCGATGGAAGCATCCATCAAGTGCGAGATCCCGAAGGACGCAAAGATGCTCCGTCACATCCTGCAGCTCGCAAACCGGCTGCACAGCATTGCACTGCACGACATCCTGATCCTGCCCGACCTGTATATCCCAGGCACCGAGGTAATGATCAACCCGTTCACGGCAGAAGAGCCGGTGCGCACCGTTGCGAAGCGCATCCAGCGCCTTCGTGAGATCGGCCAGACTGTTGGCCAGATCGCCGGTGGCGACTGCATCCACCCGAGAAACACCCGGGTCGGTGGTATGTACCGGAACTGCTCCGAGCAGGCCAAGACCAAGATGTACGACCTCGCGAAGGAAGGACTTGTCCTCGCGAAGGCGCAGATGGACTTCATGATCGCTGTCCTCAGGAACTATCAGGCGCGGGAGTCTGTTACCGTCGGCGGCATGAAGGTCGCTCTGCCCAAGACCCTCGGGTACCACAACCAGGGCTATTTGGCAACCGATGCGTTCTATGGCAGCTCGAGCCTGGACGAATGCCCCACCTGGGACATTGACCGGTTCAAGGAAGTCCGGCCATGGGACTGGTACATGGGTGAGATGGAAGTCTCGCTCGAAGAGCCCCGGTACCCCGTTGGCGGAACCACCAAGCTCGGCACCAAGGTCAACCCGCAGATGGAAGCCTGCACAGGCATCCCGATGTATGACGGCCAGCCCGTCGAAGTCGGCCCGCGTGCACGTCTCGTCACCTACAAAAACTATGACGAGAAAGGCACGGTCGGCCAGAACATTGCCCGTGAGATGGAGTACACCGACAGCCTGTACGAGATGATCGACTGCATCGATGCACTCAACCCGGACGGCAAAGTCGTTGCAGACTATATCCCTGACGGTGACGGCTCTCTCGGCTGGGCATCCAACGAGGCGCCCCGCGGGACCGATGTCCATATTACACGGGTCAAGGACTGGAAGGTCCAGTACTTCAGTATGCTCGTTCCGACAACCTGGAACTTTGCAACCTGCAGCGCTGCACTCACCGGTGCACCCTGGCAGCTTGCCGAAGTCATCATGCGCGGGTACGACCCCTGTGTATCATGTGCAACCCACATGATCGTCGTTGATGAGGACAACAAGTTAGTGGCTCAGAAGCTCATCCAGTGAGTAACCCCACCATGCTGTATCCGGAGATCGTGGTCGCAGGGTGTGGAAACCCCCTGTTTGCCGATGACGGCTTTGGCCCGGCAGTAATTGAAGAGATGGAGAAACTTTCACTTCCCGACAATGTACTGATAGTAGATGCAGGCCTTGGCGGTCCGCACTTTATTTTTACACTGCTCGACCCGGAAGTGACGAAAAAACTCGTGATCGTTGATATCGCTGACTATGGCGCGGAGCCGGGATCGATTACCAAGCTCCGGGTCGAGGATCTCCCCCCGGGGTCGTATCGCGACGCCCACTCGTGGGACCTCGCCGAACCGCTGCAGCGTATCAAGGACCAGATCGAAATTACGGTCATCGGATGCCAGCCGGCGCGGGTTACATCCCCGGAATTTGAGATAGGGCTTTCGGAAGAAGTCCAGAAAGCGATCCCGAAGACTATCCGGGTGATACTGGAAACTATAGGAGTGGATTATGGGACTACTATCAAGTGTATTCAAGAAGAACGTCAGCACGGAACCGCCAAAACCAGCTGCGGCTCCCTCAAAATCAGCTGACGTAGCAGCAAAACCAGCAGAAACGAAAAAGGAGGTTAAGCCTGTGGCTGATAAGATTACATTAGGTTACACGCACCTAAGTGGGTGTACCGGTTGCACTGTGGCACTCGCAGACAACTATGCCGGATTATTAACACTCCTCGACAGATATGTCGACCTGAAATACATGCCGACCCTTGCAGATGTAAGGCACGTCCAGAAGGTTGATGTCTCGTTCGTTGAGGGGTCATGTTGTATTAACGACAAACTCGCAGTAGAAGAACTCAAGGAAACCCGTGAGAAGTCAACGGTAGTCGTCGCCCTTGGCGGCTGCGCCTGCTATGGCAACATCACCCGGTTCTCCCGTGGCGGCCAGCAGAACCAGCCGCAGCATGAAGCGTACCTGCCGATTGGCGACATTATCAAGGTTGATGTGTACATCCCCGGCTGCGCTCCAACTCCCCAGATGATCAGGAACGTTGCGGTCATGGCATACCTGCTCCTCAAGGGAACCAAGGAACAGAAAGAGCTCGCAACTGCATTCCTCAAGCCGCTGATGATGGCAGCCCAGAGGGGGACAACAGCCTGCTTCTGCGAACTGATGACCGAAGTCATCAACCAGGGTCTCTGCATGGGATGCGGCAGCTGTGCATCAGCCTGCCCGGTCAATGCAATTACCCACGAGTACGGCAAACCCCAGGGCGAGCGCGACCTGTGCATCAAGTGCGGTGCGTGCTACAACCAGTGCCCGCGGAGCTGGTTCAGCTTCGATGTTGTCGAGAACTATGAGGCGATCAACGAGGCCATTATGGCGGCACTCCAGTGAAGGTGATTGAAATGGGAGCAGAACTCGGTAAATACAAAGCATGCGTCTCCGCACGAAGCACCGACAAGGAGATTCTCAAGCACGCCCAGGACGGCGGCATTGTTACATCCCTTCTCGGATATGCACTCGACACGGGTATCATTGACGGCGCAATTGTCGCTGTAAACAAGGAATTTGCAGCCAAGCACCAGTCGCTCATCATGAGAGACAACACCAACTGGGACATGGTTGAGCCCTGGAGACCATTCCCGGCAGTCGTCAGTACCAAGGCTGATCTGCTTGCAGCAGCAGGCACCAAGTACAACATCAGCCCGAACGTCTCCATGATCAAGGAGGCAACCCGCAGCTTCGGTCTGGACAAGGTCGGTATCGTCGGTACCCCCTGCCAGATGCAGGCAGTCCGGAAACTCCAGCTCTACCCGATCGGTGCCCGTGATGTCGGCGCCGCAGTTGCACTTGCAGTCGGTATCTTCTGCATGGAGAACTTCCCGTACCAGAGCATCCTCCAGCTCGTGGAAGACCACGCGGCGATGAAGATGGAATCCGTCAAGAAGATGGAGATCGGCAAGGGCAAGTTCTGGATCTACGGCAAGCGCGGACAGGTCGTTCAGCTGCCGCTCAAGGTGACCCACAAGTACGAACAGCCCGGCTGCCATGTCTGCCTCGACTACGTGGCAAACCTCGGCGATATCTCCACCGGTTCCGTTGGCAGCCCCGATGGCTGGTCAACCGTCTTTGTCAGGTCAAAGATCGGTGACTCGGTCTGGGCAAATGCAATGGCCGCTGGCGTCTTTGAGACCCAGCCCATCGAAAAGGTCAAGCCCGGCCTTGAACTCGTGACCAAGCTCGCAAACGAGAAGATCACGAAGAACAAAAACACTCTCGAAGCTCGCAAGACCTTCGGTGTGGGCAAGGCTCTCCGGAGCCCCTACATCTAAACTTTTTTTTTGGACTGCCACATCTCCACGTGGCGCGATAAAGACCCGGTATGAATGCTCATTTAAGGACGGCCGGTCACGTCTTTTTAAAACGATCATAAAAATCTCTGGAGAAACCGTCATGAACCGATCGGGTTCACACGGGAACCATGAAAATCGTTTATAGAAACGGTCAGGAGGGTGCCCCGCTTCAGGGCCTCTTGAGGGGCCCGGCGGGGCAAGAGAGTTTTTTAGTCTTGCTCTTTCGTGTTAATCTTATATCCTGATCCGCCGCGGGGGCGCCCCGCCGGGGGCGGCGGAGTCATCGTAATAGGCGTTTCCTCTGGCGTTAGCCCCCATCAACTTATTTAAGAATAGTGGATTTACCTCCACAATTTTGCGAAGAGCCAAAATTATTAATAGAAAATTTCAGGAAGGTTCCCTTACCTTCATCTCATAGATCCTAACCGTTTTGGATATTTACCAGACAAAGTCATCATCCGGTGCTGATGCCACACCCCTGCCGGAAATAAAAAAAGAGATCCTCTTTTCCCTGCCACGGGTCGTGTGCCCGGCAGAATGCTTCCAATACCCGGGTTTCTGGTGCCACATGCTTAATAAACCACCGGCAGGTTTACACTAACCGTGACATAAACGGATATCACATACTCCGAAAACCGTGTATTTTCACAGCGTGAAACCTAAACCAGTACTGCCCGCGTACCACGAAACCGCAGTCTTTATGCCGCTGCCGTAGTTATTCACTAAGAAGCACATGACAAAAAAATGCGGGAACTGCGGCGCACCCGCTCCCGACAGCAACTCGCGGTTCTGCGACCTGTGCGGCGCGCCGCTTAAAGAAGAACCGGCACCATCGCAGGGGTTTCCGGTCTGCCCGGCCTGCGGGGCCATCGTCTCTGACAAGAAAGCTCAGTTCTGCGATGTGTGCGGTGCACCGCTGGCAAAACCGGTCTGTCCGGTCTGCGGCAACCCGGCACCATCTACCCACTCCAGGTTCTGTACCCGGTGCGGTGCAACGTTTGTACCGGCAGCCCCGTGGAAAAATCGTGCCGCCCCCCCCGCCGCACCTGCAGCAGCACCTGAACCGGAACCCGAACCTGTCATAGTCAAGATCAGGAAAGGGCGCCTGTCGGTGCCGGAGAATCCTGCAGAAGAATGGGACCCCTGGACGGATGGTGACCCGGCATATGATATATCGATATCGTCACCACCGCAGTCACAAAAACAATTAACAGACCTCCAGCATGTTGCCGATGAAATGGCACAATCCACTGGTTATGCCCCCTATCAGGAAACGCAAATGGCGCAGATTTCCGTGCCCAAAAAAAAGTATTCCCACCTGCCCCTGATCGCCGACGAACTAAAAGAGGACGCTGAACACCGCGCTGATCACGACGGTACGGGCAGCAGGTGGAAAAAGAAAGGCACGTTCGGGTTCAAATGACCCGCCAGAGAGTACGCCGAAAGCAGTTTTTAAGAGACGCTCTTTTTTTAGACCTTCACTGACTGGCGTTCACGCAAAGTATTCCACGATATTACGGAAGATCGTCATGTTGAGCGATTCTTCAGGGATATGCTCCCCGCTCCGCCGCATCTGCTCCTTTATGAGCGGCCAGTTGTAGAGATTCACAAATTCTATTGCCCGCTCGGGATGCGGCATCATGCCCAGCACCTTGCCGTCAGCCGAAGTGATGCCGGCGATGTCCTCAATTGAACCGTTCGGGTTGAAGGGATACTCCCCGCCGGCCGGGGTCAGGTCCTCCCGGCAGTAGGTGAATGCGATCTGCTTGTGCTTTTTCATGTGCTGGAGGGTCTCCGGTGAGCAGGAAAGGTTGCCTTCACCATGGGAAACCGGGCACCAGAGCTTCGCGATGCCATGCGTCCATATGTTCTCGGCCACGGGCCTGATCGTCACAAACCGGCACTCAAGGCGCCCGCCACGGTTGGGTATGAGCGCGATATCCCGCGAATATTTTTTATCAAACGCTGGGACGAGCCCGAGGTTTGCTAAGATCTGGAAACCGTTGCAGATCCCAAGCACCAGGTTATCGCCGTCAAGAAACTCGCGCAGGTCGTCCCAGAGATTATTTCGCACCCGGTTCGCATACGCGTTGCCGGCGCCGGTGTCGTCCCCGTAGGAAAACCCGCCGGGGAAGACCAGCAACCGGTAATCCGACAAACGCTGTCGTCCCGCGATCAGGTCGTTGATGTGGACGATGTCAGAGTCCATACCCGCCCGGAGAAGTGCCTCCCGGGTCTCCATCTCGGAGTTTATCCCGTACCCGCTCATGATGAGGGCTTTTTCCGGGATCAGGCCGTGTCCGGGTTTACCGCCATCGGCCGGAGAAATGACTGCCATGTCAGAACCCCCCGAACGGCGCCTTGTATGCCGCTTCCAGTTTTGAAATTTCCAGTTCGGCAAGAAGTGTCCGGCCTGTGATCTGCAGCCGGTTCCCGCCCACTTTCCCGAGGAGCAGTGCATCGGCTCCCATAATCCGCTCGAATTCCCGCTTATGATCCGGCGCAACCGTCACCACAAACCGGCCAAGCGACTCCGAGAAGAGGAAATAGTCCGGCCGCATGGCAGACGGTATCGTGATATCCATGCCAAGCCGGCCGGCAATTGCCACTTTTGCAAGGGCGATACCGAGGCCGCCATGGCTGACCGGGAATGCCGAAGCAACCAGTTCGTGAGAGATCGCGTCATAGAGCCGCAGGTACCGGGCCTTTGCCGCTGCTGCGTCCAGCTTTGGTACCATGTTCCCGGTATACCCGAGATGGGCAAAATACTCCGAGCCGCCAAGTTCCTCTGCAGTTTCCCCGATCACGTACACGAGATCGCCTGCGACTTTCGCATCGATCGAGACCGCCTTGAGAACATCCGCATGAACCCCGATGGATGAGATAAGGAGCGTCGGGGGCACGGAGATCTTCACCCGGTTATTCTCTGCATCGAACCCGGAGAAATCGTTAAACATGCTGTCTTTCCCGGAGATGAACGGGGTGCCGAATGCTTTTGCATACTCATAACACCCAATTGCCGCCTCCTTGAGCTGCCAGAGCCGCTCCGGTTCGTCAGAAGAACACCAGCAGAAGTTATCGAGAAGCGCGATCTCGTCCGGGGAGATGCCGAGCGCCACAAGGCCCCGGATCGCCGTGTCGATGCAGGCTGCGGCCATACCGTAGGGATCGATCTCTGTGTAGGAGGGGAACAGTGCCTGCGACAGTCCCACGCCTTTTTTCGATCCGGGAACCACTTTTGTCAGTGTCGCCGGTGCCTGCACCCTGCCTTTTCCCTGCACCGGTCCAAGGACATGGCCGCCCTGCACGGTGTGATCGTACTGGATCGTCACAAATTCCGTGGAACAGATATTTTTGCGGCCAAGCATTGCCGGCACCATGTCGTCGAGCCGTGCCGGGCAGGGCAGTGCCGGCTCGGGATTGTTAACCGTTACCGGTATTGTCTTCAGGACTTTTTTGGGCAGGCCGTCATGGAGGAACGCAAGTTCGATATCCATCGCGACAATTCCCTGGCATTCGACAATGCACCGGCCGGTGCCGGTAAACTCCCCGATGACCGTCGCCTCGACCTCACGGCGTTTCATGAGGTCCATGAACTCGTCAATTTTTTCCGGCGGGACGGCAAGCGTCATACGCTCCTGGGACTCCGAGATCCAGATCTCCCAGGGGGCCATGCCGGGATACTTGAGGGGGACCTTGTCAAGGTCCACCCGGCAGCCGTTGCTCTCTTTTGCCATCTCAGCAACCGAGCAGGAAAGACCGCCGGCCCCGTTGTCCGTGATGCTCCGGTACAGCCCAAGGTCCCGGGCCTCCTTGACCAAAACATCCGAGAATTTTTTCTGCGTGATCGGGTCGCCGATCTGGACTGCCGTCACCGGGCTCGCCGGGTCAAGCGCTTCCGACGAGAACGTGGCCCCGTGGATGCCGTCTTTTCCCACCCGGCCGCCGACCATCACGACAAGATCGCCGGGCTCGGCCTTTTTCTCGTAGAGTTTGACCCCGTTTGCCTCTCTGGGCATCACGCCGATGGTCCCGGCAAAGACGAGCGGTTTACCCGCGTACCGGTTGTCAAAGTAGCAGAATCCCTGCGGAGTCGGGATGCCCGAGCAGTTCCCGCCCACGCCGACGCCACGGACAACACCGTCCAGGATCTGCCGGGGGGAAAGCACCGGGTTCTTCCGGTCTTTTCCCCGGAACAGTTTTGGGTCCGCTGCCGGGTCGCCGACGCAAAAGCCGTAGACGTTCATGCAGGGCTTTGCGCCAAGGCCAAAGCCGATCGTGTCCCGGTTTACCCCGACAATTCCCGTGAGGGCACCACCGAAAGGATCGAGCGCTGATGGCGAGTTGTGGGTCTCGACCTTGTGGGTCACAAGAAACTCGTCATCGAAAACAATCGCGCCGGAGTTATCCGTAAAGACGGTCACGCAGATATCGCGGTCGCCTTTTTCCTTCCGGATCTCGTTTGTTGCGGCCTGGATGAACGTCTTGTACAGCCCTTTTGGCACATCGTCGTCCATTGCCGAGGCAAAGATCGTGTGCTTGCAGTGCTCGCTCCACGTCTGGGCAAGCGATTCGATCTCTACATCGGTCGGCCACCGTTCAAGTTCGTTAAAATATTCACGGATCGCGTGGAGCTGGGCGAGATCGAGTGCGAGCGGCCCACGGCGCACGCCGGTCTCCGGATCCACAATTCCCTCTTTACCGAGGTGTGCGAGATCTTCGTCCGGGATTTCAAGGTCCACGAGCCCGACATTCCGCATCTCGTGGAGCTGCACGCGGGGGACCACCCGGTCCATCCCCCGGTCCCCGTACTCCTGCCGGGTCTTTATGATGACACGGTTCACGAGAGGGTTTGCCAGCGTATCGCCAAGCCGGCGTATCGTCTCAGGAGGGAGATGCCCGCGGACAAAATAAAGCTGCGATGAATAGACTGCGTCCCCGGGAGAGAATTTCACCCGGAGATAATCCTCGATAGTCTGGCGGGCGGTTGTTCCCACGTTGTCGGTTACGCCCGGTAAAAACCCGACCTCGATCGCATAATCAAAAAATGCCGTTGTCGCTTCGTCCACCACAAATTCCTGTACTACCGGGTTGGATAACCGGGCACCGATCTCACGGAGTTCATCGCGCGTAAAATCCCGGGAACCGGTTGCAATCGTGTACACATCGGTCAGCTGCAGCTCATCGATCAAAAACCCGAGCGACCGGATCCGGTCCGTACGGATTTTCAGGCGGGGATCTTTTTTATAGTGAACTTCTATGCGGTGGACAAAAGAAGCCATGCGTACTGGTGTGCCCTGCAGGAGAAAATAGGTATCTCATGGGCTGATGTGAGGGGGGTCCTGCCGGAAGAGGCAGCCTCCGGTCTGCTCCCGTGGCCGACTCCAGCAAACGTGGACACGACCCTGATCATGCGGGTATAGCGGTCATCAGCTGCAGACGCAGTTGAGCATGATTATTGACACGTAGTCCCCATAAAAAAATGATCGATCAGACCATCATTGTGTACCCTGTTCACCCCATGGCTGCACCAGGGCATCGACACTGGCCTGTGAAAGAGGATCCGTAAGGAGATTCCCGTCACTGCCGATGGGATCAATATCCAGTCCGTATTTATCTGCCATGCAGTTGGTCTGCGATAAGCCGTACTGGTTATACGAGCCACCCTGGATATTGAAGATCACATGGTACTTGGTCTCCATCTGCAGCGTCAAGTTGCTGGTGAAATTCGCTGACAGCCCATCATAGTGCAGCGCGAACTCGTCCCCGGCATTCGCAGCCTGCTGGTACTGGTTCCACCATCCCGGGTTGATCTGGCCCTCGGCCGACCAGTCATCGCAGGGGACGCTGGTGCACTCGTTCCCCATGCATTCGGTGCAGCTCGTGTCCTGCCACTGGTTCTCTTCGAGGATGAGGGGGAATGTCATTACCTGGCCTGGTTTCAGCGAGGGGAACGGGGTATCAGGCTGCGTGGTCTTGAACAGGCCGAAGAAATCCGAGAACCTGAACTCGCCCGGGGGCGTGGCGTTGACCGGGTCATCGTTCTCCAGCTGGACCATCAGGCGCGCAGGCTGGTACTGGTATGCCGGATCCGGCTGGAGGCCATAGGGATCTCCGGCATGCGGCACATTTTGCGAGCCGGCGGCGATATCGTGAATACTCTGGGCCGTCTTGGCAATATCCACGGCGTCGTCAACGGGCACGCCGGTCTCGTCGGCAATGGTTCCGGCGAGGTAATTGGCCCCGTTGTCCATCAGCTGGTTGAAGTTCGGTATGCTGGGGGGCACACCGAGCGCTGCAAGCCCCGCATCGACCCCCGCGGACATCACGGTCTCGCAGTCACTGTTTCCCCCGCAAACGGACGAGATCACGGCGGCCTTCACCGTGGCATAGGCATCGGCGAAGTTGTCCACGAGTGACGCCGCGAAACTGACAATGTCCTCGATTCCACCGATAAAGTCATCCCACCATGAATCACTGTGCGACGACTTCGCGCAGAGGTTCTCAACCCAGCCTTTTTCGGCATTTCCAACCGCCGCATGAGCAAAATCCTCTGCATTATTTTCAGTAAACCCTTTATTCAGGAAATATTGCACCCACCAGCTGTACCCCGTGGTAACGACAACATGGCAGCTGGCATCGGGAGCCATCGGTTGTATCGGCGTGTAACCGACAATACTGATCTTTGGTACTTCGTAGGAGTACCCGTAAAAAGTCGGCGGCGTGCAGTTATAGAGTTTGAACGCGGCCTGCGGCGCCCAGTCAACCGCCATCTGTTCGGAGGGACTCGCCGTAAAACTCCCCGGTGTACCGGTCGGCGCAGCGGCGACGACCCGGATATAATAATGGGTAACCGAGGGGTTGGCCGGATCGGCCGGGGTTGCAAACGTGGAGAAATCGACCGGGAAGAGGTGTACCTTGTCGGTGTAGGTGGGCAGGCCCCCCGTTCCCGGGGAGTTCGTGACATAGTCAGGATCGGTAGTGCTGACATCAAGCCGCCCCCGGGCCACGATGCCCTTGTCATCGAACGTCGGGTTAACCTCATCAAAGGGAGTGGTGGAGACCTGCCATTCGGCATCGTACAGGACAGGCTGTGAACTATTCCAGGCAAACCATAACGGGGTCGTCCGCGTCCAGCTTACATTTGCGTCAGTTGAGATGTAATTTGGGAAATATTCGCCATTGCCGTTTTCCATGGACCCTGCCTTATCCCCACTAGCAGACACCAGCAGCTGGGTGTTTTCCGGGGCGCCGCCCAGCGAGTCCCGGTTCAGACCGGTAGACTGCGGGGGGAAGAGGACCGAGAGGGTATTGACGGCCGCCCCCCACAGGCCTGTGTGCTCAACGGGAGTGTGCTGGATATTGTTTGCAAGGAGATCGAGCCGGTCCCCCTCCGGGGATGAGAGGGCCGTGATGCCGCTGTCGGTGGCTATCTGGTCCGGGGAGATATCCTCCCATGCGCTCAGTTCGCCGAATGCCGGGCCCGCAGCGACCCCCGGTGTCATGAGGCTCTGCCACGCCATGAAGATATGGCCGGCCTTCCCGCGGACGAAGAAGTAGATCCGGTCATGGTAGGATGCGGCCGAGAAGTCACCTGTACCAGGAGTTGTACCGAGGATTTCTGCAGGCACATCAATTCGTTCTGCCCGCTTCATGGTCCCCGGCGTGCACGACGCACAGGACTGCGTACGGGGGAGCGAGTAAACATCGAAGTGGGGATTGCCGTCCGCCGAGTTCCAGTAGGATACATCGAAGATATGCTCATTGTAACTCATATCGTCAGAACCGGTGATCCGGTCGGGGCTGTCCGTACCGGCACCGGTATCCAGCCAGTCCTTCATCCATGTTCCTGTAGTGTACATCTGCTGGTACACGAAACTCGACGGGGGATGGGTGTACGACTGGTCGTTGGGATTATATTTCTGGTAATCGTACCGGGCCAGCAGGTAGATCTGGTCGCCAATAAGGAGTGCTTTTTTCAAGACGTAGGTTCGTGAGGTGTCATGCTGGGGTACCTGGGTCCATGTACTCCATGTTCCCGATCTGTCCATCTTCGCGTACCAGGTGAGCCCGGTATCCCTGCTGGTTACAAAAAGGTAGAGATAGGGGAACGAATTCAACCTCCCCGGGAGCCCGTATGCAACAGCAGATATAGCCGTGCCGGATGATGGTGAGCCCGGGACCTGCGTCCATCCGGTGGACGACCCGGTCTGATCGATCGAGCTCATGTAGACCAGGTTGTCAGAACGGACATTGAACAGGTACATGCGGTCCCCGAAATTGACCGTCTCCGGTGGATTTGCAAACCCGTTCTGGTCCGGCGCAGAGAGGGAATCCCACCAGGACCAGGGGCCCGTGGTATTATACCGGGGTTCACCGACAACAACTTCCCTGGTGTTGGAGGGATTGCCCGTATAATTCCCGTTCTGGTCAAACGGCACCACCCGCACAAAGAGTGTGCGCTGGGCCTGGGGCAGGGTCCCTGCAAGTCCCTGTTTGGTAATCGACGGAAGGTTCAGTACCGGCGCGAGCACGCCGGCCTTTGCAACATATGTGGCGGGGAGTGGGCCTGACGCCCGTTCCCACGGAACAGCAGATCCGGCTGCTTTCGTATTGAACGGCGTATAATTCCCGGTTATTGCAGGAGTAGCAAGCCTGAATGATGCGGGAGTTGCAATGTCTGCATCCATTTTTGCCACTGCGCTCTCGATATTTGATTCCTGTTTCTGCCGGATTGACACTGACGCCGACTGGTTCTGGCCGGCTGTCCCGCTGTCCACGGCAAGGAGACCGGTCTTTACTGTAGTCAGCATATTTTTCTCGACCCGCAGGAATGCCGGTTTACCTTCCCATATCTGTGCAGCATCGCCTGCGGTCGGAACACTCTCTGAAAAATCGATGGTGAAGGTATGCTGGTCGCCGTCGAGGTTTCCCTGTGCAAGCAGGCCCGGTACATCGGACCAGTTGGCGCCGCTCACCGGGTAGGGAAATATCGATACCTGCCAGACCGCACTCATGACACGGGGGTCGATGCTGTCCCAGATAAAAGTGCCTTTCTGGTATCCTGGACCGGTATTGATAAAGGCACTGTTGCTGTCCGCAAAGACAAGCGTGGTGCGGGACAGGTCGGGGGGGCAGACACCCGTTGCCCGTGCAGCCAGCGCCTGGGCCGTGTCCCGGGTGTATGCACGCGGATCAGCGGTACTGAGATCCGGTTTTTTGTTCAGGAGCCCGGTGAAAAACCCTGCGATTGAATCTACCAGACCTTTCCCGGGGGCCTGATACGTCCGGTACGCAGGTTGTGAATTAACGGAAACGTTCAGCAATCCGGCTGCTGCAAGGGAAACCGGTGACCCGGTGTTGACACAACCGCACTTCACTGCGGTTGGCCCGCTGGTGTCACCACACGTGCTGTCCTTTACCGGGACACAGGTCTTCCCGGTAAGGGGGCAAACCCCGGCACACTGGTCTGTCGCAGCATCGTAATGACACAGGTTTTGCTGCGAATACAGGCTGTTTGCCGGGATCGGCTGCAATGGCGCGGGTGTTGCCTGTACCGTGGTGGCGGGAACAGGTGTAACCTGGGTGGTACTGCTTGTCGCAGTCGGTATCGTTGTCGGTATCATTGTCGGTGCCGGTGGTGCGGTCGTAGTTGTCACGGCAGTTACCTGCAGGACCAGGACCGGCTGCGAGGTAGTGACAGGCACGGGAGTGAGCGTATAGCTCAGCTGGTTCAGCTGGTCGGCCTGGATCATAATCGTGTCGGTATAATCGAGATAGCCGCTCATCTGCAGTACCAGGGTGTGGGAACCCACCGTGAGTGTACGTAGGGTGAACGGAGTCGCGCCCATTATTGTGCCGTCGATGGTTACGCTGGCACCTGTCGGAGTGCTGCTGATACTGACTGCTCCGACCTGCGGGGCCGCGGGGGCGGCGGTCGTTGCTACGGGAACCACGGGGATTGTCCGGATCGGTACGAGGGCAAGGGAGGGCGTTGCTGTTGCGGTGGGAATGATCAAGGTCGCCGGGATGGCTACAGGTATACAGAGAAGAAGAACAAGGAGGAGGAACCGAGCCGGTTTGTTCTCAGGATACATACATCCTTTGAATCATGCAGGAATTATAAAGATTGCGGGATATTTTCCGGGATATACCTCCCGGTTAAGGTGGAGCGGCAGGCACTCACTTCTTCGTCACAGTTATCGGCTCGATCATCGCGCTGATGGTAAAATCAAACGGAACAACACCCATCCAGCCGGCCCGCTCGAACATATTCTGGAAACAGAGGCCTGCCACTTTTGCTTCCGGGTGGCGTCCTGCAAGGTCCCGCACCAGCTCCTTTGTTGTCGGCATCATCGGCATCGCAAGCCCGCCCATAATCACAATAACTTTCGGGGAAACAGCAACGTGTGCTCCAGCCGCCTGCATTCCCACATCGGGAACGTCAAGGATTGCCCGGGCCTTGCTCTCATCAAGCAACGGGACAAAAACCTGGTTAAGGTGCATGCTCCGGATCGCAACGGCAAGCAGTTCGACAAATGGCGTGCAGGTGCCCACGCACCCGTAGTAGACGATTTGATCGCCCTCCTTCAGGTTAAGACTTTTGATGTATTCCTTATACGGGCGCAGGATGCCGGGGATGCCGCGGAAGGGCTCTTGTTCTGCCATAGATCTACCATCCGGCGCAAAAGAGTATTAAGAATTCCGTCTCGATCCGGCCCGACCGGCACCCGGGACGTTTCACCGGAACCGGTCGTCTGACCGCACCGTCTCTGCGTTATCCACGACGTGCTCAAACCATCCGTGGCGGGTATCGGTATGCGCATCGAACGCCGTCACATAGGGCTTGATATCCAGAAGCGGCGTGCCGTCCAGGATGTCCACATCCTCGATCGTGAGCACGCAGCCGTTAACACCCACGAGCCGGACGACCGAGAGGCCGATCGCGTTCGGGCGTTTTGGCGACCGTGTCGCAAAAATGCCGTGGGGAGCGGGGTCGAGGAACGGAGTGACCGTCAGGCTGTACCCCGTGCACCGGTGCAGGGCGTACAGCAGGATGATATGGGAGAACCCGTCGAGATCGGTAAGCCCCCCGCAGAGGTCGCTCCTGATCTCGATCGTGCCCCGGACGCCCCGGGCCCCGGAAGGCTGGATGGGCATGCCGGCGATATCCGTATACGGCGAATGGATTGTACCGATCGGTGTGTACGTGAAGGCCGTGGCAGGGCCGGGCGCATCGTGCATGGAGTACTATTCTGGGCTTCCGGGTAAAAAATCCCGGTGCCCCTGGCCGGGAACTACTTTAGGTACAACGATCAACGCTCCTATAAGGGACGACGGCATGGGACGGGGAGCATTTTTCCAGACGGATAACCTCGCGATCATCAACGAGGATATCTTTGCCACCCGGCGGATCCCGGCACAGGAGATCGACCTCGTGGTCACCTCGCCGCCATACAACGTGGACATCAAGTACAACTCCCACGACGACCATCTCACGTACGCGGATTACCTCGACTTCTCGAAGCGCTGGATGAAACGCTGTTACCGCTGGCTTAAAAGTGACGGGCGGTTCTGCCTCAACATCCCGCTTGACAAGAACAAGAACGGCCAGCAGAGCGTGGGTGCCGACCTGACCACGATCGCAAAGGAGTGCGGCTTTGCCTACCACTCCACGATTGTCTGGAACGAGGGCAATATCTCGCGCCGGACCGCGTGGGGTTCGTGGCTCTCCGCGTCGGCGCCGTACGTGATCGCTCCCGTGGAACTGGTCGTGGTGCTCTACAAGGACTCGTGGAAGAAGATAAGCGGTTCGCGCACGTCGGACATTACCCGGGACGAATTCATGGCCTGGACGAACGGGCTCTGGACGTTCAACGGTGAACGCAAGACGAAAATCGGCCACCCTGCCCCCTTCCCGGTCGAGCTGCCGCTGCGGTGCATGAAACTCTTCTCGTTTGTCGGTGATACCGTGCTCGATCCCTTCATGGGCAGCGGGAGCACGCTTGTTGCCGCCTCGCGGTGCAATCGCAGGGCGATGGGTATCGAAATCGATCCGCATTACTGCGAGCTCGCAGTGCACCGGATCGCAGCAGACGGGCGGGGAGAATAAGAGGCAGTTACCGGAACCGGTACGTGCCTTTTGGAATGGTCATCTCAAACCGTGCCCCTTTGCCCGGTGTGCCGGTCTCATGGATCGTGATACCGGTGATATTAAGGATTTCCCGGGAAAAGGTCAGGCCGAGCCCGGTATGCTTTCCAAAGCCCTGGTCGAAGATCCGCTCCTTATCCGCGGCAGGGATACCCTCACCATCATCTTCACACACAACGACATGAGCGCCATCGCGTTCCTCGACAGAGAAACGGATGGTGGTAATCTTCCCGCCATATCGCACCGCATTATCCATCAGGTTGTAAATTACCTTGACAATAAGCGGGTCAGCAAATAGTTCTGTTCCAGAAGGGAGATCGTTTTTTATCTGGACCTTGCCGAGGGAGACCTCCTTTGCTGCAGTATCTACAAGAGTGCGTGTGTCCTGCCATACAGGTGCCGTTTCTCCGATTGCGTCATAGGTCTTGGTAAACTGGACCATAGAGGAAATACGGGTACTTACCTGGAAGATCCAGGTGAAATATTCCTCAAGAGCGGGATCATGGATCTTCTCGTGAAGTAAATCCACAAAACCATTCAAAGCCACCAGCTGGTTGTTGATGTCATGCCGCGTGATGTTGGTGAGGAGGGCGAGATTCCTGTTTGCCTGCCGAAGTGCTTCCTCTGTTGTTTTGCGCTCGGTAATGTCAATATTTACCCCGGTGATCCCGGTGATCTTATCACCGACACAAATCGGTGCGATGATCTCATCATAGGTCCGGACTCCCCTTTTGACCGGCACCGAAAATTCTCCCCGCATGGTTTCTCCCCGGAGTGCCCTCTGGTTATTCGCCTGCCAGTGTTCGAGCAGGTCTGCCGGGAGAGGAATGTGGCAGGGATATTTGCCGATACGGTCACCCCAATGCCCAACCGAAGCCTTGTTCTGCAGGATATACCGGCCGGAACAATCCATAGCCCATGTATCAAACGGGAGGTTATCGATGAGTGCCCGGATCTGGGAAGTTCGTTCCCGCAGTTTCTCATCCATCCGTTTACGGCCGGTGACGTCCCGGATCACTGATATTGCCACCTGTCTTCCCTGGAGACTGACGACGTGGACATTGAGCTCGATCGGGATGATGGTCCCATCCTTTCTCCGGTGCTCTATCTCGAAGATCGCGTGGCCGTTTGAAGTTAATTCCCCGAGAATTTCGTCAAAGGACCGGCTGTGGTACCCGGTGACAAAATCAAGGGGCCCGTGAGCGAGCAGGTCTTCGCGGGTATATTGCAGCATCCGGCAGGCAACGCTGTTTACATCAACAAATTTCCCGAGTCTTCCCTCCGGGTCAATCTCATTGATCAGGATTCCATCATTGATGAGATCAAAAATGTCCCGGAATTTCTCCTCACTCTGCCGGAGGATCTGCTGGTTCTGTTTCAGCTCATCGTACCGGGACCGCGACACTTCTTCTGCCGCAGCAATCTGTTCGTTGGCTGCCCTGAGCTCGATTTCTGCCCGTTTCCTTTCGGTGATATCCGAAACGATCGCAATCACACCGATGATCGTGCCATGAGTGTCGTAGTTTGGGGAGTAAATGCTCCTTGCCCACCCTTTTTTGCCCGTGGATTGGATAGAAAATTCGAAATCGAACGACTCCGTAGTGACGCCCGTCAGTGCCTGTTGCATCAGGAGATCGATCCCCTTCTCCTTAAGGAAGGGAAATATGTCGGCAGCCTTTTTTTCCTGTACGTCTGCTGCCTTCATGCCGGTCAACTCTTCCATAAACCGGTTCCAGAGCGTGATCCGCAGCTCGTGGTCATAGACGATGATACCCTCTTTTGCATTGGTGATCACCGCCAGCAGGAATTCTTCGGAACCCCGGGCCTTTTCCTCGCTTTTACGGATGGCCTCCTCCGCACGTCTCCGCGAGACCGCATAGCGGATTTTGTTGGAAAGTTCGGCAAACTGTGCAGTTGGTTCACCACCTTTCTGGAGATAGAAGTCTGCTCCGCTGTTGATTGCCTGGATGACCACCTCTTCCCTGCCCCTGCCGGTGAACAGGATAAAAGGAATCGACCCAAAGTGCTTGCGCACGCCAACGAGGAACTTGATGCCGTCCATGCCGGGCATCTGGTAATCGGAGATGATTACATCGAAATGTTCATGGTTAAGCAACCGGATCGCGTCGGCCGCACTCGACGCTGTCGTTACGCTGAAGTCGCCGGCTTTTTCAAGAAACAGCTTGCTGATATCAAGAAGGGAGGTTTCATCGTCTACATAGAGGACCCGGATTGCCCCTGCCATCCCGCCCGCCACCTCTCCCTGTCCCTTCGTGCCGGGCATATTTATACCCGACGGAGCATCGGCTAGAATACCGGTTTTCTCGCCAGAGATTATGACCGGGCGGGATGGGTATTTCGGCCAGGGGATTGTAGTGGATTTTTCCATAGGTTCACCATAAGCGGGAAAGTGATAGCATAAGCTATGCTGATTGTGATCGCATGTTGAGTATGGTATAATAATAAATTTATCAAAGCATAAAAAGATTCGTGAGAACCGGAAAAAAATCCGGCCTCCATTTTTGTCTCACCTCCTTATCTCTGTAAAGGTGGAGAAAACTCCCGGAAACGGCGATTTGTGCGATTTCCTGCTACGGGAAATGGATTAATTTTCCGGAGTCCGCAGTCCGGGCACATCCGGAATGAATAGAAGGGTTTAAAGGCTGCAATTTTATATTCATTCACCAATGGATACAAGAGCCGAACCGACACCATTTGATCAGAAACTCTTTGTTATCTTCATCGCAACGTTTGCAACGATGACGGCGTTCGAATTTGCCGGGCAGTTTCTCTATCCCTATCCTCCCGACTGGCGCTCGAACCTGGTCACAAGCTTCTTTACGAGCGGGATCGCCGTCATTATCGCCTACTTTACGCTCAGCCCCTACTACGAGAAGAATGTCCAGCTCCTCTCGGAAATGGAGAGACGCCATAGTGTGGAGATGGAATTACGGGAGCGCGAGGAGCGCCTGAGAAGAACCTTTGACCAGTCTCCGGTGGGGGCCGCGATCATCTCTCCCGATCTCCGTTTTATCCAGGTGAATACAGCCCTCTGCACAATTACGGGATACGCACCGGACGAGATCCTCTCGCTGCCACTCTCTTCTATCGTTGCTCCCGACGAAAACGCCGGGATTATCACGGGTACGGAGGATCTTAAAAGCGGTGCGATTGAGCTGGATCAACACGATATGCAGCTGGTACGGAAGGACGGGGCCAGGATCTGGGTGCGCCGGTCGGTCGCCCTCCTCCGTGATGCAGAGGCTGTTCCTCTCTATTTCCTTCCGATGTTTGTGGATATCAATGACCGTAAGATGGCGGAGGATGCCCTCCAGAGGATCAACAAAAAACTCACGATGCTCTCGACGATCACGCGACACGACATCAAGAACAAGCTGACGGGTCTCGTTTTATTCCTGCAGCTGGTCAAAAATGAAGTCCCGGACGACCCGACCCTGCACGAGCACATCAATAAGCTGATGGAATGCAGCGAAGCCATCGAACGTCAGATCGAGTTCACCCGTTATTACGAGGCACTGGGGGCAACAAAAGCGGACTGGTACGATGTACAGAAAGGTGTTCTTGATGAGGCAGGCCAGTTACCTCTGGAGGGAATTACACTCGACCCGGGAAGGGAAGGGATTTCGATCTACGCTGACCCGTTGATCAACAAAGTCTATTATAACCTTATGGAAAACACGATCCGGCACGGCGGGCATGTCACGGCGATATCGTTTGCAGCGGTCGAATCGGAAAAAGGTCTCGTGATCAGCTGTTCTGATGACGGTGTCGGAATTCTGCCGTCAGAGAAAGAGAAAATATTCCTCCGGGGACACGGACGTAATACCGGCCTCGGTTTGTTCCTGATCCGGGAGATCCTCGCGATAACCGGGATCAGCATAACGGAGACCGGGACGTACGGCACCGGTGCACGGTTTGAAATTCTGGTCCCCAAAGGGGCGTACCGGCTCGCCCCTCTGCAGTCAGGTTCTGACAGGTGAACGGTAGCGATATATCCCCGCGTTAAAATTCTCTTGGTAAACAAAAAAACGCACTGGAATCCTTTCCCGGCCCCTCCCAATTTTTCACGTGCCACATTCAGAATCATATCTCCCATGCCATATTTTCTTGTTTGATCGCCAGACCGGACGCATGAAAACCCGTAAATTTGAGTGTAAGAGGCCTGAATAAATATATAAAATTCCCCGGCATACGGAGTTTGCCTTAATAAATTGGCGCAAATCCTGTTGATGTCTCATATAATCTGCAAACTGCATAACAAATATATTTAGACTAAAACATAAACTGGTCTGCTTGTACATTGTCATGCCTTTGCCCGGGGCATTCTATAAACGGTATTTGAAATTATGGCATTTAAAAGAAAGAATGAAGATGCAGCTTCACCGGTAATCGGCGTCATTCTGCTGGTCGCCATCACGATAATTCTCGCAGCAGTTATCGCTGCGTTCGCATTCGGTATGGCAGGAAACCTCCAGAAGAAGACCAAAATGGTTGCGGCGACGGCATCCAAACTAAGTTCAAACGAGATCGTAATCACCTATGAAGGTGGCCAGGATGCGGCAGCATTCAGTTACGGACTTGTAACGGTTACTCCACCCGGCGGCATTATTGAAACTGTGGCATATTTTAATACTACCGGCGGTGCTCAGGCAGCTGCTGGTGGTGGATCCCAGGTTACTGCAACCCCTTCTGTTACTACGGGTTGTTCCGGAGGATCGTGTCCTTTTACAATAACTGCTAATTTTATTACTCAGGGAAGCACGCAAGGTGTGCTGGGACCGGTTGTTGGAGATCAGGTTATTGCAATCCCTTCTGTTACGAATGGTTTTACGGGATCATGTAATATTATAGTAACCGGTTATTTTACCGATGAAAGTTCGCAGGTTATCCTGAATACCCGGATATAATTTCAACCTTTTTTCACGGGGAAAAAAAGGAGTTTTCTTTGTAAGAACCTGATTATTTTACCGCCAATCCGATCAGCGTTTCCCACCGGTTCCCCATCGGGTTTATCGGGAGAAAGTTCCCTATTGATAAAAATTCGCGGGGGGTAATTCCCTGTCACCCCCCGATGGAACCGGGCCTGAACGTGACTGGTTTCGAATGACAGTGACATCAGGTTTTCTTTTGTCGATACTGCCATCCGAAGTACGCGATCACCGCGAGAAGTGCAATTACACCAATGAGCACCACCAGGTAGGGCATGGGGATGCCGATGAGGCTCTGGCCAAACATACCTCCATTCAGGTGCGCTTCCTGAGCGGCTGCGGTCGTCCCGGCAGTGACGAGACCGAAGAGTGATGTGCCGTTCGGCGAGTCCCCGCGGAAGATCATATCGCCCTGGGCATCAACGCCCCCATACACCGTGTCGATCAGTTCCTGCTCACCGGTCTCTTCGCTGATGCGGATTATCCTCACTGCATCCTTCCCGCCATGCGCGTCCACCCAGGATGCCGGGATGGCAAACGTTACGTTCGCCGGGCCGGTGGTGACGTTGACCTTGTGCACGTCAAGGGTGAACGCAGCAGTGTCCAGCTGGAGACCGTTCCTGTTGAGAATGTCCCGGAACTGGTTCTGGGTATCTGTGCTCACGTCCCCCGATAGTGTAAGATCGATATTGCCCCGCTGGATGAGTTCTGACAGGACGGCGTGAACCGAACCGGAGACACTGCCGAGTGCCAGCGTGGCGTTTATCGGGTCAGTCACGAACTCTGCCCGTGAGACCGGAGCCGTGATATTCCTGTTCTTGATCGTGAGATTGTATCCCCAGAAGGTGAAGAGCACGCCGGGCGAGTGGTGCTGGTAAATCTCAATGCGGTCAGCGAATATCGTTACGGTTGCACCGGCTGTATGTGCACCGTCGATTCCAACGAAGAGTGTGCCCTGCCCATCAGCATTATAGATTATACCCGGGGACCACCCTATCGGATAACTCTGGAATGCCTGGCCGGATGGACTGGCGGGTTGTACAGGGAGACCGGCTTGTTGTGACCCTTCGGGCTTGACGGGTTGCTGGGGTGATCCCAAAAATCCCGTGAACGTATTGCTAGAGTAGCCGCCACCCGCGCCATGGCTCGCAGGTACTGCAGTAACAGGTATGGCCATGGTTGTGAAGGTCGAATCAGCGCTTACGGCACGGTTACCATAGATGTCGATTGATGTCACCCGGTAATGGTACACTGTGCCCGGTACCAGGTTATGCAAGGATATCGTGTGACTCTCTACCATGACCCCGTCTATGATGAGGGTGTCATAGCTGGTTGTCGTGCCATATTCAACCGTGCTGTTTGTATTGCCATTGGTCTTCCATGTGACTGTTGCACCATAAAAGTCGACGCCGGTGACTGCCAGGTTATACGTAATCAGTTGGAGATTGGCGGTTATCGTTATTTTCCCGGAATTCAGTGCACCGGCAGGACCTGCCAGGAAAACCGGTACCGTAATAAGACAGCAGCAGAAGATGACAAAAACAAGAGATTTTTTTTGGGGGGTCATTTCCTTTGCCTGACCGTGCCGCCGACAATGACTGCTGTGGCAGCGAGGGCTACAATACTGAGCACCGCGGGCAGGGAAGCCTTCGTGGACGCACTGGCGGGAGATCCCGCACTTGTTGAGGCTGATACCATAACTGCCCAGACACCCATGCGGTTCGTGGTCGTTGTCAGCGTCTCATCCTGCGTGTTCACCTGTGTGGGCAGGATGACCCATGTCCCCTGTGCGGCATCAAAGTAGGAGAGTTTCAGCTGGGATGCATCCCCGCCGGCTGCTGCAAGGTCATCTGCCGAATACGTAACTTTGACGGTGGCGTCTTTGCTGAGCAGTCCTGTGAGACCCGCAATCTCAAAACTGGTTGCACCCAGTTTTGCACCAGAAGGCGCCGGGCTGAGCTTGTCCATTGAATAGGGTTTCAGGGTGACAACAACATCGCTCAGCACGGCTCCCTGCGGGAACGAGACTGAATACCGTCCATCGGGAGAAGTCAGTGTTCCCGCACTTGCCGGTATGAGCGTGATGCTGGATTCTGTTACCGGGGGAATGTAATTTGTCTTTACTGAGAGGGTCGTGTTCTTCTCATCGAGAACCGTGCCACTCTCAAGAAGAACTTTGGAATCCACGGTGTAGGTCCCGGCCGGGAGGTTCTGCAGTTTCGGCGTTACGGTATACTGGACGGTATTCCCCGGGATAATTGCATAGGCTGATGGTTGCGTTGAGAAGTTTCCTACGGGATTCCCCGTTGCATCGCTTACCGTAACGGTATTTACGGTATGATAATAATGATAATTACCAGTATTTTTGAGCGTTGTTGTCACGGTGATCGGCTGGCCCACCGTCACCTCGCCCACCGAAAGGTTGGTTATGCTGCCGGTCACGGTTGGTGCGGTTCCGGTAATCGTAATCATGACGGGGACAAGTACTGCAGTGGTGAATGACTGCCCTTTACCCGGCAGGGCATGGATATAGATGAGTGCATATCTCCCGCCCGGGCCGGCATTCGCGGGAACGGATATTTTTGCATGTATGCTTTGTTCTACACCGGGTACAAGGTGAACTGAACTGGTATCAAGCGTGATAAAAGACCTGGCAGAATAGGGACTTGCATCATTTGCCTGAGTTACAGCCGAATAACCCTGATCCATATTCTGGCCAAAACCGTATACCTCCACCAGAAGGTCAGCTGGATTTTCATCAGATCCGATACTCACCGTCATGGTATGGGTATCTGTTCCACCGGGCGCGATACTTCCCGTATATTTTGATCCCGTAACACTGATCGCTGATACGGTTGCCGGAAGTACCAGCAACAGGCACAATACAACGATCCCAACCATCAGGGATTTATCCATAAAATTACCCATCTATAACCCCTTGTGTGATAAATTGGGGTACTGGAACATATAACCATTTGTAAGTTTTCATCACTTAAGATGCTTGGACAGAATGAAAAATAGGATTGGATGTATTTTTAAAATTATGGGGTGGTACCGGTCATTGTGACAATGATCCTGTAGACATGGTTTGTCGGGAGGACCGAATCGGTAATTGCAACTGTCTGCTTGATGGTAACTGGGGTACCTGTAAATGTGCCAGCAGCAGTTGAGGCATTTGCACCGGTTACAATGGCCTGATCGCTACCGGTTAATGTAACTGTTGCGCCAGTATACTGAGTTGCACTAGTTGCACCGCCAATGACAAGACTTGAGCCCAGTTTAAGAGTTCCATATACAGATGTGGCTGTATTATAATCTACCATTTGTCCGGCGTCGGGCTTTGCCGTAGGAACACTATCAGGATCTAAAGCGTCTTTAACACTAACAACCCAATTCGGGGAATTAGATGCCACGTCTAATGTTACGCTTGTTGCATCTGTATTCAGTCCTTGGGCGAGGGCCCAGTTGGTAATACCACCGTTTACGGTGACAGTTATCGTTTTTGCGGGATTTGCTGTGATTGTAGCACTCTGCGCTGCCATCACCGGCGCTGCCATTGCAGCAAATGCGATGATAAGAATCACGGCCAGGATCAATACGTTCTTCTGCATGTTTCTGCACACCCTTTTTTTGGTTGTGTACTCAATATGCATAACTAATATTTATATATTTCTTTGTTAAGATAGTCGGTTTTTGTCCAGATTTATATAAAATTGCCGTCCTTTCTTCCTCAGTTTATACTTAAAAAGTCCGGACTATGAACGACAGGTCCGTCCTGTAACCGGAACCGCCCGTCAGGTGCAGATCAGAATATGCTGCCGGCTGGGTGAATAATGGGGGAAGATTCTGGTTGGTCATTTCCTTTGCCTGGCCGTGCTGCCGACAATGATTGCTGTGACAGCGAGGGCTACAATACTGAGCACCGCGGGCAGGGAAGCCTTCGTGGACGCACTGGCGGGAGATCCCACACCTGTTGAGGACGAGACCATGACTGCCCAGACACCCATGCGGTTCGTGGTCGTTGTCAGTGTCATGTCCTGCGTGTTCACCTGTGTGGGCAGGATGACCCATGCTCCCTGTGCGGCATCAAAGTAGGAGAGTTTCAGCTGGGATGCATCCCCGCCTGCTGCTGCAAGATCATCTGCCGAATACGTGACCTTGACGGTGGCGTCCTTACTGAGCAGCCCGGTAAGCCCGGTGATCTCAAAACAGGTTGCCCCCGGTTTTGCATTTGCCGGAGCTGGCTCGAGTTTGTCTTTGGCATAGGGTTTCAGGGTCACCACACCATCACCCAGCACCGCACCCTGCGGGAACAGGACCGAGAACCGGCCATCAGGGGAAATCAGGGTCCCCCCACCCTGCGGTGTGAGCGTGATGCTGGATTCTGTCACCGGGGGGATGTAATTTGTCTTTACTGAGAGGGTCGTGTTCTTCTCATCGAGAACCGTGCCACCCTCAAGAAGAACTTTGGAATCAACGGTATAGTTCCCGGCCGGAAGGTTCTGCAGGTTTGGCGTTACGGTATACTGGACGGTATTTCCCGGGATAACTGCATATATCGATGGTTGCGTTGAGAAGTTTCCAAAGGGATTATTGTTTGCATCGCTTACCGTAACGGTATTTACGGTATGATAATAATGATAATTTCCGGTATTTTTGAGCGTTGTTGTAACAGTGATCGGCTGGCCCGCCGTCACCTCGCCCACCGAGAGGTTGGTGATGCTGCCGGTCACGGTTGGTGTGGTTCCGGTAATCGTAATCAGGACGGGGACAAGTACTGCTGTGGTAAATGACTGCCCCTTCCCCGGCAGGGCATGGATATAGATGAGCGCATATCTCCCGCCCGGGCCGGCATTTGCGGGGACGGAGATTTTTGCATTTATGCTTTTTGCAGTACCGGGTTCAAGGTGAAAAGAGCTGTTATCGAGCGTGATAAAAGACCTGGCAGAATAGGGACTTACATCATTTGCCGGATTTAAGGCAGAATAACCCTGGTCCATATTCTGGCCAAAACCGTACACTTCCACCATGAGGTCAGTTGGATTTTCTTCGGAACCCAGACTCACCGTCATGGTATGGATATCTGTTCCTCCGGGCGTGATACTGCCCATGTACTTTGTTCCCGAAACGCCAATCGCGGATACGGTTGCCGGAAGTACCAGCAACAGGCACAATACAACGATCCCAACCATCAGGGATTTATCCATAAAATTACCCATCTATAACCCCTTGTGTGATAAATTGGGGTACTAAAACATATAACCATTTGTACGTTTTCATCACGTAAGATACCCGGATATGGGTGAAAAATGGATAGATTTTTTCAAAAAAAGATTACGGTGTTGAACCGGTGAATGTAACAATGATCCGGTAGACATCGGGAGAGATGAGGGACGGGTCAGAGTATTGGACCGTCTGCGTGATGGTAATAGGTAGGGCACTAAATGTGCCGGCAGCATTTGTGGCACCGGTCCCGGTTGCAATGGCCTGATCGCTACCGGTTAATGTAACGGTTGCGCCAGTAAAACCCGATGCAGTAGTAGCGCCAACGAGCATGGCGGATCCCAATGAAATACTGGATGTAGTATTATATGCGGTCCCGTTCCAGTCTGCCATTTTTCCTGCGGTACCAGAAGTTTTTGAGTTATCCATACCGTCTTTGGCACTAACAACCCAGGACCGGTCATTCGATTTCACGGTCATGGTTACGGCTGTTGAATTTGTTAATGGCTGACTTACAGATGGATCTAAACTCCACCCGGTAATGGTACCGGTGACCGTGAGATTCATCGACAACGGGGGATTTCCTGAAATTGTAGCATTACCCGCTGTGGCTGCCATCACTGGAGAAACCACCGCAGCAAATGCGATGATAAGAATCCCGGCCAGGATCAATACGTTCTTCTGCATGTTTCTGCACACCTCTTTTTTTGGTTGTGTACTCAATATGCATAACTAATATTTATATATTTCTTTGTTAAGATAGTCGGTTTTTGTCCAGTTTTATATAAAATTGCTACCCTTTCTCCCTCGATTTATACTTAAACAGTCTGGATGATGAACGCCAGGTCAATCCTGTACGTGGAACCGCCTGGCAGGTACGGATCAGAATATGCTGCCGGCTGGGTGAATACCGTGGGAAGGTTCTGGTTGGTGACTGCTGCACTTCCGGAATAGAGTGTTTTTGCGGTGGATGTGATAGGCGGGGTGATCGTCTGCGCAGTTGTCGTGCCGGTTGTGGTTCCGGCCAGCTGAAGAGGTGATCCTAAGTCAGGTCCCCCGCTGTCATACGCACCACTCGTATAACTTCCCATATATCCCTGCTGTGTTGTATTGCGCACGGTACCATCTGCAACCAAAATGGCGAACGGGACATTGGTTGTGGTGTTCATAACGAGGCTTGAATCAGTTGCGGAAGACCCCGCGACTAATGCCAGCGCTATCGAGCCTTCGTTCAGAGTGATCGCAACAGATGGCGATGATGTCTGAATAGATCCCGTCGCAGTACTGGTGGAATATGGGTTAGCAACAATCTGAGTTACGGTATATGTTCCTGAGGTGGTATATATATGCGTGGCGTTGACCTGAGAAACATCGGTTGTATTGAACCATGCAGAACCATCACCGAATGACCAGTTCCACATGGTGGCGTTTTCCTCCACCCTTGTCCAGTTGAACTGGACCGCCAACGGAGTAACGCCGCTGGTCACGTTTGCCGTGAACCCGGAGAAGGGTATGCCATAGACCGTGAGGGTATTTTGTGCATTAGCGGTATACACGGGATTGGCCGCGGTCTCAAGGATCGTATATGTGCCATTCAGAGTATAGGTATGAGATTGGTTGAAATTCACCTTCGGGGGGGTCATGTTACTTACCGCGCCGTCCCCCCATGTCCAGCACACATACGCTGCGTTGTTGTTCATGTTTGTCAGGTTGAACTGAACCGCTAAGGGCGCGAGACCAGATGTCTTATTTTGGGTAAATCCGGCAAGCGTCGGGTCGTAGGCATACCTGATGATGACGGTACCGGAGCCGCCGCCACCGCCATTGCTGGGAGCGCTATTGCCACCGCCGCCACCGCCTCCGGTATATGCTGCTCCCGCTGTACCGGCTCCAGTACTGGATCCGGCTCCACCACCACCGGCACCGCCACTGCCCGCGGTTAATCCTGCATAAGCACCACCGCCGCCGCCACCAGCATATGTCGTTGAGGTTCCAGTAATCAGAGATACAGTCCCATTACCACCATTACCGGCAGCAGTACCGGTTGAAGTACCCCCAAGAACAGTGCCGCCGCCGCCGCCACCGCCGAGATAACGGGTTGGGAATGTCAAAGATTGTCCCGTTCCACCACCCATTCCTTGACCAGCGATCCCCGTTCCGGCAGTACCTGTACCCCGGGCGCCACCACCTCCGGATCCACCATTTCCTCCGTTTCGGGTCGCAGCAGTATTACTGCTGGATCCGCCGCCGCCACCACCCATTGCCTGAAAACCATTTGTTGGGGTCGTATTTGCAAACGAAGAGTTGCCTCCATTACCACCTTTGGCAGTTGTTGTTCCTGCGGTTCCACCGCTGCCAACCGCTACAGTATATGTCGAACCGGGTGAGACGGTGAAGGTGCCGTTGAGGAATCCGCCGGCACCACCGCCGCCACCGTAGCTCCCTCCTCCTCCGCCGCCGCCAATAACAAGATACCAGAGATTCGAATTTATTCCATATGGTGCAGGCCATGTGTTAGCGACGGTGGCGTTCCACATCACGAGATAATTATTGCCGTACGTTGCCGTCCAGCAGCCATTGGCATTCGTCCACGGTGGGGACGAAGCGGCCGTGATATAGTTAGAGAAGGTCGTAATGCTGGTGGCCCCTGGACTGGCGACGGACTCGCTGACAGCATATATGCCAGCTGAACTGTAGGTGTGAGAGGCATTGAACGTCAGCGGCGTTGACGTGTTACTTACCGAGCCGTCTCCCCATGTCCAGTTCACCCAGCTTGCATTGTTTGCGATAACGTCCATGTTCGTGACATTGAACTGGACCGTCATCGGGGGGATGCCATAAGTTGGCGATCCGGTGAACCCGGAGGAGATTGTCGAGTATTCCTGCGGATAAACGGTGAGGAATGTGTTGGGGCTTTTCTGGTTATTGTATTCGGTTGAAATCCAAACGGGTGTACGATTGTTGTTGGAGATACGGATTTCGTCGAGTGTCGCGTTGAGGTAGGTGTTCCACGTTTGATGGTAGCCTATGAGTGTCCCGCCGCTTCCCGATATAGGTGCCGTGGGGGCGGTTCCCGTTGTTACAGCAGTCGTTGCCACCGGCACGCCATCAATGTAGATAGCAAATTGGCCTGCAGCTACCGCAGTCCCGGAAGTTGTATTCCATGTACCTACGATATGGTGCCAGTTATTGTCATTCACTACTTTGGTCGTATAGACACCGATGTAAACGTTGTTACTATCGACTCCAAAGGCAACATCGCCGGCAGTACCGGCGGCACCCGGATAGGTGCCCCCGACAGAAAGTGTGAGGCTGGTCCCTGAACCAGCAGAACCCCGATCATTCACTATTGCTGTCTGAAGCTGGGAGGTGTTCGAGGTTTTTAGCCAAGCTTCGACATTATAGGCGGTGACGCTCGTTTGGACATAATTTGTACTCAGATAGTTCTGGTTAAACCCGCCAAGGTTCAGTCCGCCGTCAATTATGCTGCCGGCAAATGGTGTTGGATTATTATTCCATGTTGCGGAATAGTTGTTCGAGGTGGAATCTGACGAAGGACTGATGAGGTTCCCCAGATGCCAGACACCCATATACTTGGAATCCCAGACCCCGGCCGCATTCTGCTGGTTGCTTGCCGAAGGATTCCCGTAATACATGTAGAAGGTGGTATTGGTGGTATTGTAGACGCTGGGGACTTTGACCCACGCTATCAAATTCCCTGAGCTCTGCGTGAAATTCTCTATCTCATAATTGAGTATAGTTACCCCGTCAGACGCGGTAAAGAGAATATCATTTCCATTCGACTGTGCATTTGATATCAGATTCGTATCTTGAATATTAACAAGGACGGGAAAATTTGTCAGGGTGATACCCGTGCCGTTGACATACACTTTATTGATGGTAATATTTTGGCGGTAGAGCCAGTTTGAGTCATACCAGGCGGCGGCAGCAGGGGGGAGGAGAACAGAAAGTGCAAGGAGGAAAATGAGGGCAAGCAGTACCATCCGCCGCGATATCGGAAGCCGGGTTTTGTGAAACAGAACCCCGTTTTTCCTAATACCCCCGAACAGAGAATTTGTTGCAGTGATGACAACACCTGAGTTCAGGTTCCCACGCGTTAAATCCCAGATCTCTTCCTTGTTCTGTCGGGCGCTCACAGGGAAATCCCCATAATACATATGAATCGCTCTAAGATTTTAAAATGAATCATCATCGGGGGACCACTTCTGCTAACCAATTGGTGATCCAATAATATCAATTATTCTCTCTTAACTATATTTAAAACTATTCAAAAATATTTTCTGTTAATGGGAACAGATAATAGGTTTTCTAAAATTTTGACAGGTGAGATTATTTG